>CAZJBZ010000414.1:0-3910 GCA_964543975.1 uncultured Spirochaetales bacterium | reverse complement strand
TTGAGAGATTATTTATGATAAAAAATTTTGGCCCCGGGAATTGCTGGCGCATAACTCTTTACAAAGTGGTTATTTAGGAGCACAATAATTCAACAAAACTCTGTTTTTAACTTGCGGAAAATGAGTAATTATATCTGCGTGTTTTCAATTTAATTCATACTACTACTTTTTACAATCTTATTCTAATATTTTGTATATATTAGAGCTACTATCAAAAAAGCCTTCAAGAACAGCATCGAAATGTATGAAAACTCCATGATCGAGGGTTTCTCCTTTATGTCTGATGTGGAAGAGTTTCTCAGAATTGCCTATTCTACCTATGAAGCGTACTGAATTATCTTCTTTTTCTTGACCCGCTATGGAAACAGGACTTCTTAGGTTTTGTCGCATTCTTCTAATTGCTGCTCGCCCATGCATCCTGGGCGCAGGGATTTTAGACCGCTCTGACCATAGCCCCTTAAAGTTTCAATCCAGCTTCTATAACCTTCTCGCGTTTGCTTTTCGAAAAAGAGACAGCCGAAGAGAAGATATTCCTCACTGAAGAGCTCAGAAGCCCCACTCACTGCCTTCAGCTTTACCGCTGCGGCAAATGGTGCTCTTTCCAGTGATGTGACAGGCGATATCAGCGGCACCGACATTTCCCTGACCGTACCCTATGGCACGGATGTAACGGCCCTTGTCGCGACATTCACCACAACCGGAACGTCGGTTATTGTTGAAGGCGGATCACAGACCAGCGGACCAACCGCAAATGACTTTACAAATTCCGTCACCTATAGGGTAACGGCAGAAGACGGAACGACACAGGATTCTACAGTTTCTGTGAATAGTGAAGAGTTTTATATATCTCCAAATATAGGCAAATTGTGCACCGTTCCAACAGGAAGTTTCAAATATTCTTCCGATCCGGCAGACATCTGTACAATTGACACTTTTAGTTTAGGTGAATCTGAAATTACACGAGCACAATTCCTTGCTGTCATGGGAGCCGATCCAAGTAACTCTGATCATTCATCAGGAACTGATAATCCGGTGCAAACACTGAACTGGTACCATTGCATCGCCTTTTGCAATAAATTAAGTATCATGGAAGGATTAACACCTGTATATACAGTAACTGTGGGCGGGACGGATATTGATTTTGAAAGCCTTGCATATGCAGATATACCAACTGCTGACAATGGTGATTGGAATTCTTTAACTACAGATTGGGATGCAAATGGTTACAGACTTCCCACCGAAATGGAATGGATGTGGGCCGCCATGGGAGCTACACTGGATGCCCGCAGCGGAGATATAGTGAATGATATCAATACCGATGGCCTTAACAAGGGATATGCAGGAAGTACTGAATCAGGACTCTCTCAAAACAACATTGCTGACTACGGTTGGATAAATGCAAATTATGACGGAAAAACGCATCCGGTGAAAGAGAAATTACCGAACGAAGTGGGATTATATGATATGACAGGTCACGTCGCTGAATGGACATGGGACCTCTATGGAGCATGGCCGTCAGGAACACAAGTAAATTACCGGGGCCCGAATACCGGAACAAAGCGAACAGTAGTTGGTGGACATTGGGCTGATTGGTGTTCGAACGAGGAATATTACCTATATGCCAGAGGGGAGGACTTGGACGGCCCCGGCGTTAAATATGAACTAACGGCTTCAATTATTGGTTTTCGCGTGGCACGGTATTGAATTTCATTGTCCTTAATTTCATGGCTATTGTTGTCACTGTGATCTTTACAAAAGGATTCAAATCGCTGATCACAAAATCATCAGAAACCAGGGATGCTTCGATAATCGGACCGGCAAAACTGGCTGAGAACCGGGATGCGGATACGGGAAATCACTTGCAGCGGATCCATCCGCTTCACGCGGAAACAATTCGGAAGAGGGGGAAGCTGATCTATGAGCGAGAATAATTCTTTAGCCGTTTTAGAAGCGCATGAGGATTCCATCGTTCAGGAGCTTCCTATAAAAACAGTACAGCGAATTCTCTGATAAACAGTTGAGCTTCTTGCAAAATAGGGTCATGGGGCACTTGCAAAAATTTCAATTATATACGGTATAACCATTTAAGTTTTCCGTCACGGTTAAAATCGTGATTTTTTCAAGTGCCTCAGTTGACTTTGCAATTTTCATGTGTTAAATTAGACCATATGGTTTAGACCAGGGAGTCTACAAGGAGACGCTATGAATAAGAAAATTTGTATTATTACGGGCGCAAACTCGGGCATTGGGAAAGAGGCGGTTGAACAACTGGCTCAGGAAGGGTTCCACGTGATTATGGCTTGCCGAAATGAAGAAAGAGGCGAAGCCGCGCTTAATGAAATTAAAGAAAGGAATCCGTCTTTATCAATCGAATTGATGATCGTTGATATGGAGGAAATGGAATCGGTAAAGAAAATGGCGGAAGCTTTTAATAGCAAATTCGATAGACTGGACGTTCTGATCCACAATGCTGCTATTTTCAATGTTACACAAAAAAAGGCTGAAAAAAATTCCGAAGGAATTGAAACAATATGGGCGACTAATCATCTGGGGCCGGTCCTTCTGACATCTCTCTTGATTGATAAGCTGAAGAAATCAGCAAATGGGAGGATCATAACAGTTTCATCGAAGGGGCTTCTGGCTAAACCTTTTCTTAAGGTAGACGTAAAGGACCCTGAATTCGCAAGAAAACCCTTTAACGTAGTAAATGCCTATTATCAGTCTAAACTCGCCCAGGTTATGTACACCTATTGGATAGCAGATAAACTTAAAGATACAAAAATAACCGCTAATTGTATTCGAGTTACAGCGGTACAGGTGGATATTTCCCGTCATCCCGAGTTATCATCTTTTATGCGATGGGTTTACAAACAGAAGGCAAAAAAATCAATTACTCCGCAAAAAATGGCGGAAACCTATACGTACCTGGCGGCTAATGAAAGGTTGGACAGGGTAACGGGTAAATATTTTAATGAAAACAATACTGAAGTCAATTCCAATACGTACACAAATGACAAGAACAATATAACATCAGTAATGAAACTCACCCGAACATACATTCCCGAGATAGGTGAAGTATAAATGGCAAAGAAAAGGATTGATGAACGACTATTAATTGATGCGGCGTTGTCAGAATTCTCGACATATAGTTTTGAGGAGTCGTCGGTAAATAGAATTATAGAAAAGGCGGGAATAACTAAAGGTTCATTTTACTATAGGTTTAAAAATAAGTATGAACTGTACCTCTATTTACTGAAACAGGGAAATCAAAAAAAGTGGGAGTTTATCAATTCTGATCCCGATACAAATTCCGGTTCCGCCAAAGACATCTTTGAGCTCTTCCAGAGTCAGGTGGAAAGCGGCGTGCGTTTTGCACTGGCACATCCGAAATACTATAAGCTGAGTAAAATGTTTTCAAAAGAGAAGGGGACTGCTCTTTACAGCCGGGTTCTGAATGACCTCAATGCAACGGACGAATCAGGGTTAAAAAGACTTATTACAAAAGCATATAAGGCTGGAAATTTTAAAACTGATTTTTCTCTGCCTTTCATTGAAAAAACAATATCTTCTTTATTCCTCTCTTTCGATGAAATCCTCTTTCGAGACGAAGATTTTGAGCTGGATAAGGCCATATCATTTCTTAAAGAATTTGTTCATTTTTTAAAATTTGGATTAAAGAATATTTGATCCGGGTCCCGGTGCTATTTTTGTACGGGGACCCGGACATGTCAGGGTCAGCGAACCAATACATAATAGCTTAGACAGCTTCTTCCAGCCAGTTTTTGAAGGGGGTACTGATGATTCCAAAACAGAACAGGTATCTCAGGTGCAGCCGGGGTTTGGAAAAAGCACCTGGTCATTCCCGCTGACTGGAAAGATTTAAACCGAGTGTACCGGACTGGAAAGTAAT
>CAZJBZ010000413.1:0-3911 GCA_964543975.1 uncultured Spirochaetales bacterium | reverse complement strand
CCGGCTATAAGGACCATCTTGACTGATCCCTTCCTTTTATGGATCTTGTCCGCGATCTGTGCGATTTTTTTATTATGGAGAGCTTCGGCCACCCGAATAAAATTCTGAATTTTGCCCGAATATATTGTCTCGTTTAGTCTTCCCACGCTATTAACCCCTAAGATTTTACCCCACGCCTTATACTCTTTGTATACAGAGACTAAGATCGGATGGTTTTTATACGGCTGCATCGTGTACGGTTGATCGAAGGGAGGAAAACGAAGAAGAAAACCCTGGGTAAAATCCATTATTTCGAAATGATTCAGCATGCCTGTCCGGGGTGCCAACGGTCCGTGGGAAAGGTCCATATAGCTTCCGCATACAAAGACCGGCACTTTGTTATTGTTCCGCTGCTGAAGCAAGAGAGCGGTGTCGAGCTGTCGTTCCTTTTCGAAATGGTCTAATGCTTCGCAATAGGCGATAACCCGGCGTTTAATCGGAATATCTTCCTTCACAATTTGCCGCATAAGCTTTTCTATTTTTTGTAGATCTTCAGGATCGACATCTTCAATTCCGTCGTAATAATAGTAATAACTATGACCTAAAGAGTGGCTGATTATTAAACGACGGTCCGGGAAAAGCCGGTGAGACGCAATGGTTAATAGAAAGCAGAGTGATCTTCGATACACCTCCACACCCTGCGGTGAATTAAGGGTAATCGGTATGATTGCCGAATTGATTTCGACTTTATATGAAACACTTACCAGTTCGTGGTTGGCGAGTGCCGCTACGGTTTGCCCTTTTATGTCTTTAAACTCGGGTCCTCTCAACAATTCCGCTACTCGAGTGCCGTACGGAACGGTTGTTTTCTTGTTGGAAGGGAAAGTAATGGTGACGGTTTTCATTGAATACTACATCCGTGATTTGATCTCTTCAATTTCGTTCTTTGTTAGGGGGCGCACTATTTGAGCGCCTTCATTTTCTTTTATTTGCAGAAGCGGTTGGTTGCGGTAGGGAGTGCCGTTCTCGTCGACAAGGAGCCGGACGACAGGGTATCGGGGGTTCTTCGAATCGGTCTCTACAACGACGGCCCGGGATTGAGTCGAAAGAAGGACAAAGGTACCGATAGGGTAGATGCTTAACGCGAAAACGAGAATTTTAATTACCTGCTCGTCGTATTTTTTTCCGGTGTTTTTTAAGAGCTCTAAAATACCGGAATGGCCGTCGGATGCTCCTCGATGCGGCCGGTCCGATACAATAGCCACGTAGGAACAAGCAACGGCAACAATCTTTGCGTAGAAAGATATTTTATCGCCGGTAATTGATCGGGGATAGCCGGTCCCGTCCACTCGTTCATGGTGTTCAAGAACGGCCCTGGTAATGGGCGTTGAAAACTGCGCGGTCTTCAGAATACGAAAACCGAGGACAGTATGGGCGGCAATCGTTTTCTTCTGTTGTGGACTGAGAACGTTCGAGTTCATGTAGAGGTTGGACGGGATCCTCAGCATCCCTGCTTCGTGAAGAAGTCCCGCTATTCCAATATCAATTTGTCGGAACGGTGGAAGTTTCATTGCATCCGAAAGAATAAGGGAGATTATGGCGACTTTTACCGAATGGGTTACGAGATAACTGAAATTTTCTTTAGGCATTTCGTTAATTCGTAGAATATATTTCCTCTTCTGTTTTACCGATTGAATAAACGATTTTACTCTTTCTGTGATCTGGTTTATATCAAAATTTTCCTTTTTAATGTATCTGTCGAAGACTTCCGTCAAAAAACCACACATGGATTCGTATATTTCAAGAGTCTCCTGCCATTCAATTTTCTCTTTCTCCGTACTTTCGAACATATGCGCTGTTGCTGTTTGTCCGTTTCCATTATCCTGTGAGGTCGTCAATTCGGGCGGCGACTCGATCGGCGTACCGTCGGTAAAGACTTTAGTCATTCCCCAACTGGTTAATCTCTGTTTCATCTCTTCCGTAATCGGGATATCGGGTGTGAGGAGGATAAAGTTCTCGTCTAAATAGACAGGTTTATCGATGTATGAACCTACCGGTAAATTGTGGACGGTAACACTATTCATATTTATTAATCCCGTTGACCGCTTAATTGGAATAATTTACACTTCTTCATATATATTATAGGAGATTTGTTTGTGAAATTTAAGACAATTTTTATACTCTTCAATATCGTTATCGTTGTTTCATTCCTGGTCATCTATTTTATGCCCCTTATTATGCTCGGTTGGGACTATACAGCCGTTTTCTGGAAGAATAATTGGTTTCTTCCTCTTATTTTTCTGGCAGTTCTCGCCCTGTTGAACATTTATTTTCTCTCAAATTGGCGTCTTTTTCAACTCCTTGAGTCGGAGGACTGGGAAAGGTTGACAGTGTATCTGGAAGAGCGGGTCTTTACTCGAAAAAAAATACAGGCACAACATGTGAAATTGTTGATCAACGCTTACCTTATCAGATCGAAAATCGAAAAAATCTGTGAACTTGAAAGCTTTATTCGAAAGGAGAGACCTGCCGCTCTTCCTAAGTTCGCGCTGCAATTTGGTGTACCGTATCTATTGAAAAACGACGGGGAAAAGATGGAACGGTACTTTTTCGAGTTCATCGATTCTACTCGAGGTGAGGAGAACAACTGGATCCGGTGGAACTACGCCTTTGCCCTCTTGTTGCAGCAGAAACGAGAGGAGGCCAAGGAGATACTCAATACGACTATTGAGAATGCCGGGGAACCGGTACTTCAATTATTGACTGCCCATCTACTGGAAGTGTTCAACGATGATCCTGATGTGCGGCAAAAGGTCGATCGTGCGCGCGATAGACTTCGCGGCAGATATTCCCGTCCGCAATGGGATAATGAAGTGGCGAAATCAAAAAACAACATCGAAGTAGTTGTACTGTCGAAACTGTTGGAAGACGCCACTGAAAAACTGTTTTCTCGAAAGGCGGAAACCTCGAATTCATCCGGCTCGATGGAAGCCGGCAAATCATCCCCGTCATCGGACCACGACGATGACGACAAGACTGAGGGATGGAATGAAATCCATTAGGAAACGGATTATCCAAGGCATACCGTGCGGCAGGATTCCGAGCAGGTTGGATGACCCTGACCGGACATGCAAAATCGGCGGCGAAAGATTATCAGGAAGGGTTGGATATTCTCTCGAACATGAGATTATGCGGTAATGTTCCCGCTCAATACGCAATTCAGACCGCGTTGGGAGGGTATCAGAGTATTGATGATCTCGTTCGCGCGGGCGGGAGACTCTACGAACAGATGAATATTGGATATAAATTAATGTCGGAGGTACCGGGACCGATATTGACCTTTCTTGACCCGTAAATAGAGAGTCTATATAATTCGGACAAACCTTAGTACGAAGTCTAATACCACGAAGGATTTAATAATGAATGTACGTGTTCGGTATGCTCCTTCACCGACCGGTTTTCAACATATCGGCGGTGCGAGGACCGCGCTCTTTAACTATTTTTTCGCGTGTTCGCGGGGCGGTACTTTTATCCTTCGGATAGAAGATACCGATCGGGAGCGGTTCAGTGAAGAAGGATTACACGATATCTATGAAACGCTCCAATGGCTTGGTCTCGATTGGGATGAAGGTCCCGACCGTGACGGTGAATTTGGACCGTATATACAGTCCGAACGGTCCGCTCTGTATAAGGAACAGGCCGAACGGCTGCTGGAAGCCGGCCATGCCTACCGTTGTTACTGTACTGCCGAGCGTTTGGAGAAAGTGCGTGAACGGCAGAGCAAGGAGAAAAACTCGTTTCAGGGTTACGACCGTCATTGCAGGGACCTTTCCGAAGAAGAACGATCTAGGCTGGAGAAGGAAGGTCGATCTTCGGTTATTCGATTTAAGGTGCCGCTGGACGGAACAACGGAGTTTGAAGACGTTCTCTTG
>CAZJBZ010000412.1:0-3918 GCA_964543975.1 uncultured Spirochaetales bacterium | reverse complement strand
GAAGTCGACGAAAAAGGGGAATTTACCGCGATCATTTATCAGGGAACTATACGAGTATATTGATATTGATTTTCCTCTACCGGATTGGGAACCTTCAAAAGAAGATGACGTAAACTATATCAATTCTCTGCGCCATATTCTGGATTTGGCCGGCCTTATAAAAAAAAGACAAAATGCTTTTTCCTGTACGGCGAAGGCTAAAAATTTGATTGAAAAACGGGAGTATGACACTCTTAATAAAATTCTCTTTGTAACAGTCGCGGATAAATTCAATTGGGCCTATAATGATTATCATAGTGAACTGTCTCTTATTCAAAACTCATTAATTTTTAATCTGTATATATTGAAGGAAAAAGCCTCTTTCTGGGTTAATGAAAAAGAGGTGGGGTGGTATTATCTACGGGCTTTTCCCTCTTTAACAGCAGAGGTCGACCCCGGATGGTGTACACCGGAAGAGCAAGTTATCAGCTGTTTCCAGAGTCGCTTTTTATCGATGTTTTGCGGAAATTTTGGGCTCGCAGATTTTAGAGTAGCCTCTAATGGGGAAGAAGATAAAGAACAAATTCTGCGACCAAAAGAGTATCGTACGACTGCCCTTTTTAATCGTTTACTACAGTGGCAGATTTAAATGAAAAAAACGCTACAAGATATACACTTCGGAGAGCCACCCGTAATGTCAAAATATGATATAATCTTTCTATGGTTCCTCTTCTAAGCATCATTATTCCGACTTACAATGTTTTCTATTATATTCGGGAAGCGCTTCAATCGATCATAGACCAAACACTCGATTTCCGGTTGTTGGAGGTGCTCATGGTCGACGATGTTTCCACGGACGGGACGAAACGAATCATCGATGAGTACGCGGACCGTTACGACAATTTTGTTGCAATCCATTTGGATCAGTATAGCCGGGGTGCCGGGAAACCGCGGAACACCGGAATGGAAGCCGCATCCGCACCCTACATCATGTTTCTAGACGGGGACGACAGGTTCCGCGACGATGCGTGCGAGCAGCTCTATAATGCAATAGAGACCTACCGGAGCGAAGTTGTCTGCGGACGGATAGAAAAGATCGAAGAAGAGGATTATGTTTTATTACCGATCTACAGCAGGCTTTTTCCCAAGGAGGTAATCAATACAACTATAGAAAACATTCCGAAATTCCTCATAACTCCTCCGGCCGTGTGGTCGCGAATTTATAGACGGAACTTTCTCCAAGAGAATAACATTCGGTTTCCCGAGGGTATCATTGCTCAGGATGCCGTATTCGCGATAAATGTGTTTTTAAAAGCGGCGACAATTTCATATATTCCGGTAACGGTGGGCCGGTTCCGAAAAGGAAGAAGCAGAGGCGAGCCTTCAATTACGCAAATTGTGACACCCAATTTTATCCAAGATTTGAGTACGGCACGAAAGATAATGATCGATCTATTCCATCAGTCGGGTACATTAGATTTTTTTTCTACTATGTATCAGGAAAGCCTTAAATCTTTTCTCCTCGATATAATTGCGTATTATCAACAGAACGGGAATGGTTTAGATTCTGTTTTCCGAACTGTTTCCTGGTTTTTTAAACTTCACTCAAAAGTAATTTTAGTCAATACTCCTGAGATAGAAAAGTTGCTGATACGACTAATAGCAGAAGAACGAATTAAAGAGTTCGGAGAAATAGTCGATTTGGTAAAAATGGTCGAAGATAAAAAAGGCTGAACTAATGTCATCCGTATCAATAATTGTACCGTTTTTTAATGAGGCCCAAACACTTCCTCTCTGTCTCTCTTCATTACGACAACAGACGATGCAAGATATCGAAGTTATTCTAATCGATGACGGAAGTACCGATACGGGCCGGGAAATTGCTGAACGATATGTCACAAAAACTGCTCATGTTTTAGTGCAAACTCCAAATAAAGGACAGGGATATGCCCGGAATGAAGGATTACAATACGTTACCTCACCTTTCCTCACTTTTGTTGATGCCGATGATATTCTTCTTCCAAGGGCATGTGAATTATTGATGGATGTTTCTTCCCGTTACAATGCGGACATTGTTTACGGAGGGCATGGAGAGTTTAATAATTTTAATGAATTATTTCCGGTCCGTTATTTGGATTGGTTTCTGAGAACAGACGAGCACCTGAATCTACGACATGATGAGCGAAGCGCGGTGGGTTCTCCGGTTGTCACCGGAAAATTGTTCCGTACGCAACTTATTCGAGACAACGGAATTAAGTTTCCGGTAAATTGTTACGTTGAAGATACCGTTTTTGCCGTAAAAGCCTGGGCTGCTGCACGGGAGATTAGGGCTACGAAAGAAATTATTTATGCTCGTAATCCGGTTCAAATGAAAAGAAAACCGGGGACTCTTAAGAAAGTCCGGGACAGGTTCAAGGTAATCAAAATGATCGATAAACTTTGTGATTCGCATGATCTGCCGCTTGTAAAGTATGACTCGCGAGTAACGATTTTCAGGAGTGCTTTCAGGTACCTTACACAGATACTCCCCGATGAGGAAAAACGGGAGGCATTCGATTGTTTAATGGATTTTCTTAAAAAAAATGAGGACATGAAATACCACTTGACCGCTTCGATCGGTCTCACTTTTCAAGAACTTTCCGATTGTGATCCTGCCGACTTGACGGAAACGAATTATCTCTACTGGAAGACCAAACGAAGACTGCTGGACCAGCTGGACTCACTTTCGCTGTGAAGGGAAAAGATGAATGGATAAAACGGCAAAATTACCTCTTATCCCCAAAATTTCAATTGTAATGGGTTATTACAATAGAAAGTCTCTTCTTGTTCCGACTCTCGCCTCTATACAAAAATCCGGATACGTGGGTGATATTGAATTGTGTATCTGCGATGACGGAAGTGATGAAGAAAACAGGCTTTCTGAAGCGTTTTTACGGGAAAAGGTATCGAAGAGAATCGCGATCAAGTTGGATGTGGTTCAGCACAATGAGAAGAAATGGATAAACCCCTGCATTCCTTATAACCGTGCGCTAAAGTTGGCTGCCGGAGATATCCTTCTTATACAGAACCCGGAGTGCATGCATAAGGGGGATGTCATTTCATATGTCGCCTCCCGGTTGACCTATGATCTATGGATGTCGTTTGCCTGTTTTGGATTGGATGAGGAGAGCAGCGAAAAAGTGCTGCAACCTGATAAATTTGATAGATCAATCGGCGGAGCCTGGTATAACCACTCGGTCCACCGGCCGGCAGGATATCATTTCTGCGCTGCAATTTATAAGACTGACTTCGACAGAGTAGGAGGTTTTGATGAAAGCTACAAGGACGGTATTGGATATGATGATGATGATTTGCTCTTCCGTTTAAAACGCGAAGGGGTGGAAATACAATGCTTGGATGAAACAGTCCCATTTGTTTTTCATCTGTACCACCCTTCACAATATAATGCATCGGGCAATGCGGCTTTAATCCTAAGAAATAAAAAAATTTATGAAAAACGAACAGGTGCCTCATGACAATAATTCGGCGTTCTAAGGCGGTTTTTCCATGTGGCATTTGAAGAAAATTCCGAAACAAGCCCATTTCTACTGGGGATATCCTGATAATATTCTTCCCTTTCTTAATTATCTAACGCTTCGCAGTTTCAGGAAATATAACCGCGATTGGAAAATGACCTTGTATCTTCCAAAGGAAGTTTCCCCAATGCTAATTGAATCGAATAATAGAATATCGGATTTTATACCCGAAACAAAAATATCCTACTTTGATAAAATTGAAGAAATTGGTGTTGAAGTTCATTCAGTAGACTTTACTGATTTAGGAGTAGGTAATGATATGCCGGAAAATTTTAAATCAGATTTTTTAAAATGGAATCTTCTCAATTCGATCGGCGGTTTCTTCAGTGATATGGATATTATTTATCGCAAGCCTTTGGATGCT
>CAZJBZ010000411.1:0-3936 GCA_964543975.1 uncultured Spirochaetales bacterium | reverse complement strand
TTGCTAACTCATTACACCACATGGAGGTATTTTTTTCAACTATGCAGAATCGCTCAGATTAGGTTATAAATAAAGAGATAATGGAAATATTAAAACAGAAATGAGCGACATGAAGAAGAACAACAGCGGCGCTAGGTTGATTATCATCTGCGGCTTGCCTGGTTCAGGAAAGACCACCTTGGCGAAGCGCCTTGAAGAAAGGCTTAACGCTGTCCGGCTTGCTCCGGATGAGTGGATGGATGCACTATCTATTGATATTTATGATGAAGATAGTAGAGCGAGGATCGAGGCTCTTCAATGGGAGTTTGGTCAAAGACTGCTCCAAGTAGGCCTCATTGTTATTATAGAATGGGGTACCTGGAGTAAATCCGAACGTGACACTCTGCGCGGAGGTGCTCGAAAATTTGGTGCCGCTGTTGAATTGCATTATTTGTCGGCATCTCCGGAAATCCTTTTTGATCGTATAAAGCGTCGGGGCATGGAGAATCCACCAATCAAATATGAGGATTTCATGCGGTGGACAGAAACCTTTGAAGCCCCAACTGATGAAGAAATGGAGCTTTTTGATACACCGATTGCAGTTGGATAGATAACTGTAATTTCATGTTCAGGACAGATTATGCACCGTCCTTCCGGCCGCTCCGAAGTTCGAACCGGTGTTATTATGTACCAATATCAAAAAAAACAAAAAAAACGAACCTTTTAAAATTATCAACGTATAAATAATAACGACAAGAAAGTATTACTTATAGGAGAGCTTATGCATCCGTTCGATTGGGTAGTAATGTATAGACAATCTTTAAGAAATAAACCTGTATATGTAATAGCATCTCTATTTTGTAAGAGGCCCACTGTGTTTGATATTTTATTTCCGAAACGTCAATTATTAAAACCCTTAAAACCTTATCTTGTCGGTACTGCGAGATATGACTTTGCTGATTCTTACAGAAATGAAGAATAATAAATGCTTTTTGAAGATGTTTGGAATAACTATTATCAACGACTGTTTTTATTCATGAGAATAACTTATCGGTTATCACTCGAGGATGCGGAAGATCTTGTACAAGAGAGTTTGATAAAGGTCTATACACACATGGATAGTTTTTCCGAAGATTATGCAATAAGTACGTGGGTGTTCACAATCGGTCGCAACACATGTATTGATTTTCTTCGAAAACAGAAGCGAAATCCGGAAATAGATGCTTTTGATTCAGGTTGCTTTGATTTAGCTAATCCAAGGGATGAAGGACCTTCATCGATTTTTATCAAGAAAGAGCTTGAACAGTATATCGATGGATATATTAAGAACTTACCGGCCAAGGACAAAGAGCTGATGTATCTTCGGACCTATGAGAATCTTTTGTATAGAGAGATTACCGCTATCACCGGCGATCCTGTTGGTTCAGTGAAAAGAAGAATTTTCAGCATAAGGAAACGGTTACAAGATTTTTTGGGAGAAGTGTATGAAAACGAAACAGTTTTCAACTAAGGATTTAGATCAGCTGGTACGCGAATCGTTCATCCGGCAGGCTAAAGCTATTCCGGTACCTCCTGTACCGAATTTTATATCGGTTTTTAAAAACAAGGCTAACTTCTATCAGCAAAGTAAAGCGTTGAAAACTTCAGAGATTGTGCTTCCGACAAAAAGAGTCCTCCCGATTGTATTCGTCCGGGTTGCAGCAGCCGTATTTATAATAGCTGTCTGTTCCGTATTATATTTTCGTCCGATAAGACAAAATCAGCTTTCACTTACAATAACCTCAATTGTAAGTGAAACTGAAATTGAAAGGAGAATAATCACCGGCCTACAAAAAGTCGGAAATTATTTGTACGACAATTTATATTAAGGAGAAAAGTATGAGAAAAATGTATTTCGTAGGAGTAGTGCTCTTTATCGCTTTTATAATCGGAGCGGTTATAACGTCGGGAGGAACTATTGGATCGATACTAAATATTCCATCATTTCTTTTGGTAGCAGGATGTACCCTTGTTCTGTCGTTGATGAACTTCAATCTCGGAGAAATAGGGAGATGTTTTTCAGTAGGCTTCAAGAAAAAAGATGTACCTTCGGAAGACTTGAAAAAAGGCTACATTTTTTTTAGGTCGATGCAGTTGTACTTTCTATTGTCCGGTCTTCTGGGCACAATAATTGGAGCTATCGCCATGCTGACGAATTTAAAAGATCATAGCGCTATCGGTTGGGGAGCTGCTCTCTCAATAATTACAATATTATATGGGTTAATATTTTCAATGGGTATCACCATCCCATTTATGACAGGCATTAAAAGAAGGCTCATCGAAATTGGAGAAGAAATCCCGCAAAATAGATAGTGTTCCCCGGCGGGAGACGTTTCTTGAATTATGTTGTCTGTAATGGAGAGGAGTGATTCAGAAACGTCTTCCATAATCAAGGAGGTTGACAAACCGACTAATTTACAGAAACTATTAAAATCAATCAATGAAAAATCCTAAATTAATAATCATATTTATCGTATGCCTATTGTTTTTCTTTTCAGCATCTAACATCATTGCTGAATGGGAGTTACGAAAAAACAATCATGGGAGGCACTTGCAAAAATCACCATTTTTTTGCCGATCCTGAAGGAGACATTCCTCCTTGGATATTGAATCTATTTATTGTTGACGGACCTTTTAAAACTATTATCAACTTGGAAAAAAAAGCTAGACAACAGCAACTCAAGTGACAATTGCCGCACCCGAGACAATAATCACACAACCGAAGACGATAATAAATATACCCGTTTTTTCCGGATTGGTGTTCTTTTTATAGAAAGAAGTTTAGACGTGAAAGTACGAGGAGACAAATTCCACGTCGACGTAACCCCCGATGCAGTAGATGAGTCTTCTAAAGAAGCAAATATTTTTGAAATTCAAAAAGATAAATTCAGTAATAATATGACCATAA
Source organism: uncultured Spirochaetales bacterium (assembly GCA_964543975.1). GTDB lineage: Bacteria > Spirochaetota > Spirochaetia > SPDA01 > CAZJBZ01 > CAZJBZ01. The sequence continues at coordinate 1,010 of CAZJBZ010000411.1, read as the reverse complement.
AACCGGGCACCGGATTCAAAGCCGCCCTCCGAGGAGGGATTAAGTTTTTTACCATTAAGGACATTATTGAAAACATAATCACGGTTGACGGTATGTATCCATATGTGGATAAAACGATTTCCTTTGATATTGAAATACTGGATATAAAGGAATAAATTTAAGTTGACTATACGGGATAAATCTTGTATATTTATAGCATATTTGAATGACTATTGCTTCGTATTTTTAATTAAAGACTAATGTTTTGCTTTTCGTAACCTACCGTTTTTTAATCCTATAAATACAAAAGTAAATGCCTTCGAAAATAAAATATTTGTTCTATTGAAGGAGTATAATATGAACAACAAAATCTATGTAGGGAATTTAAACTACAGCACCACCGAATCTGATCTTCGTAATTCATTTTCCGAATACGGGACAGTCGAATCGGTAAATATCATTACAGACAAGTTCTCCGGGCAATCAAAGGGATTCGGTTTCATAGAGATGAGTGATTCGGATGAAGCTAAGAGCGCTATTAATGGAATGGACCAACAGGACTTAGGCGGTCGGACTATCAAAGTTAATGAGGCAAAAGAAAAAAGCCATAATAATCGACGGGATTTCTAACACTGTAAAAATGCGAAGCCCCCTTATTGAAGGGGGCTTTTTTTTGAGTCCTGTCCCCTACATTCCTCCTTATCCTCCGACTTCACAGCCAATTAAGTTCACATTTCGAATCCCTGCTATCGAACGGGAAAGTGGTCAAATTCTTGCACTCGTAATATACTATCTTGGACTTCAGTTCGACTCTCGGGCTTCAGGCGGCTTAGAGAGAACTTTTTTTAAATAGGGCGATGAAAGGGATGAGTATACAATACAGAACTTAGAACATTATCTTTCACTATGGACAACTATACACTCTTCTTCCGACGGGCCGAGTTGGGACCATATTCTCCCCTATTATGATGATACCATTTACTAAAGCAAAAGCCACCACCTCTGGTGGTGGTCACATGTAGGCTATGCCT
>CAZJBZ010000410.1:0-3939 GCA_964543975.1 uncultured Spirochaetales bacterium | reverse complement strand
ACTCGGAGGCGGTCAGGGTGTCCTCGTCGGCGATCGAGGTGCCGCCGAAGTCTTCGGCGGTGTTGACCTGTATGTGGTAGCCGGCAGCTCCCGTGATGTCGTCCCAGTTCAAGGTTGGCGTGGTGTCGATCGTTGTCTCCGTATCCGAAGGCGATGGGTTTGAGGGCATCGTCTCGTCGATATCCACCGTGAAGCTCCACACACTGCCCCAGTCGCCCCACACGCCGTCCGCGTTCTTTGCCTTCACACGCCAGTAGTAGCTCGTGTTGTCCGAGAGGACCGTCGTCACCGCGTACTCCGATGCGGTCAGGGTGTCCTCGTCGGCGATCGAGGTGCCGCCGAAGTCTTCCGCCGTGTTCACCTGGATGTGATATCCGGCAGCTCCCGAGACATCGTCCCAGTTCAAAGTGGGGGTGGTGTCGATCGTGGTGCCGTCGTTTGCGGGAACTGGGTTAGTTATGGTGTCGGCGGGTACCGTGAAACTGCGCGCCTCGCTCCAGGAACCGCTCCACTTCTCCCCGTCGTACGCCTTCGCCCGCCAGTAGTAGGTCACCGGCCAGATCAGCTTACCGGCCGGGACGACACAGGCGTTGGTCGTGTAATCGCTCTTGTCCAGCACCAGATTATCGGCGAACGACTCTTTTGATGTGGATATCTGCAGGTGATAGGCGGTGACGGTATCGGGATCGAAACCGTACACCGTCAGGGTCGGGGTCACGCTCTCAAGCTCCGCCCCCTCTTCCGGGGAGACGAGGATAATCTCATCCACGTCGAAGTACTGCCCCACCCCGTCGCCGTCGTCGTCCGGGGAATCGAACCCCAGATAGTTCTCCGCCTCCGGGTCCAGCTGGTTCTTCAGAGGATGCGGGCAGGAAAACAACAGCAATACCCCCATAGTCACTACAACCGATCGCGCGAAAAAACCTGTCCCCCGCATCACTCCGCCCCCTCTAATTCGTTAATCTTTTGCCTGATGTCGACCAACTGCTCCCGGTATTTGCGCGGCTGAGGCGCGGCAGCGAACAGCAGCGCCGACAATCCCAGGCCCACACCCCCCGCGCCGATCGACACGTATGAGAGGACATCAAACGTTTGGAACTCCTGCCGGAAAGCGATAATACTGTCGGTGACCGTCGCCCCCATGTACTCGTTGTACGACTCCTCAGCCAGATACATGAACAGCCCCGTCAGACCGCCGCCTATGACCCCCAGCCCCAGGCTGATGAACCCGCCCGCGACTACCCCCTTCCGGGCCTTGATGCTCTTCTGAAGCCGCCCCTGCAGCACCGCCTGCCTGTCGGTAAGCCCGTCCAGCCTTTGTTTCTTCTCCGCCTGTTTTACCAGCCCCGCCGAACGGCCGATCAGCTCCGGGAAACGGAACCGGGCATTATTGATATTCGAGGCCAGTGTTTTTACCCGGGCAATATCTCCGTCGGTAATCCGGTATTCCTCCGCCAACAAGTCCCGCGCTTCCGCGAGTTCCGCCGCGAAACGGTTGTATAACTCCTCATTCAACTGCTTCTCATACGTTTTCTCCATCGACACGATTATCCCCTCGGCACGCCCTACAAGATCGGGGAAGGAGTACCGTGCTTTGGTTATCTCGTCGGAAAGATCATGGGCGTTCCGTACATCCTGCTCATGTATCCCGCGTCCCTGTTCCAACAGACCGGCAAGCTCGGTCAGCTTTTCCGCGAACCGCGTGTAGGCGGCCTCCCGCTGTCCTTCCACATACGCCTTTGTATATGAAAGGTCCGGGGAAAACGAGACAGACTGCCCCCGTCGTATAGAGACCGTTTTCGATAATTCGTTGTAGATCTCCCCGGTGACGGTGATCGAATAGGTCCCCTCCCATACCTGGTCCAGAGTGCCGCGGCCTCGGAACACCTTCCTGTACTGTTCCCCCGTTATCTCGGCGCGACTGCCCTCCGGCAGCCGATAGCGCAGGCGGCCGAAATAGGCCGGTTCCGCCTCCACCCGGGTTGATTGGTCGGCCGCGATGGACACCGTTTTCTGCCAGTAGGCCCCGTTCGCCTTCAACTCCAGAGGAAACGTTCCTACCGGAAGGTCCTTGAAAAAACCGGTATTCAGCGGACCGAGCCTCCTTCCGTCGAGATACACATCGACATCCGGATCACTCGATTTGATAAAGAGGTTTCCGGTCTGCTGCCGTAAGACCACGGACAGCTCATGCACCCCCTTTTCCTTGAAAGAGACCTCCTCCCGACCGTAGAGGGTATCCTGCCTGGCTTCGATGATGACACTGGAATAGAGAGGAATATCGGTGACAAGCTGCGGAGAGATGCCTTTCTTCTCTCCGTTGACAGTTATCTCGGCCCCCATCGGGTCGGTGGAGATAAAAAGTTCGCAGACCGCCCCTTCCGCTGATATCGGCGGACCGTCGGACGGACCAGTGCTCCCCGATACCGCTCCTGCCGAGGGGGCCGCGCCCGGCGCGACGGAGCTCCCGTCTTTGTAACCTGCCAGGTAAATCGGCTCGAAGGACTGGTCGTAGGAGCCGGGGGTCTGTTCTCCGTTGGTTATCGCGTAGACTTCTTTTCGCACCTCGCGAAGCACATCGGTAAATCGTGCTCCCCGAGTGCCTAAATGCTTTATCAGCGTGGGGGTGAACACCCCGTCGCGGGCCACCGTGCCCGCCTCCGCCGCGTAGACAATAATCGAGTTCTTCGGCTTTCTCTCGATGGCCGCAAGCCCTCGGACCGCGCTCCGCCCTTCTCCCGGAAGCGGATTGTTCCTACAGGCGTCCAGGATAACGATGTTGGTGCCGCTCCCGGAGGCCTCGAGTGTGGCCATGACTTCCTCGACATCAACGGCCCTCGTTCGCGCGCGACGTTCATCAGGGATATCGGCGTCCGTCGGAATCAAGTAATTCTTCCCGTCAACCTGCACCCCGTGCCCGCCGTAATGAAACAGGGCGATCCCGCCTTTTTCCCGGACCGTCGTCTCGAACTTGTAAAGTGTCTCAAACATCTGTTCCCGGTCGGCATTGGTAAGGAGCAGTACCTCGAAGCCCAGCCGTTCCAAAGTGTTCTTCATGCTGAGAGCTTCAGGGACCGGTCTGGAAAGCGGGGGGAAACGGCTGTAGTCCCCGTTCCCGATAATAAGGGCGGTACGGGCCTCGCCCCACGCGGGGGCGGCGCGCCCGAAACCGATACAACAGACAATAAAAAGAACAATAAAAAAAGGTCTATCCTTCATGTCCTCATCCTTTTTCACAAGCAGGATATTTGAGACCGGTACTTTCTTATCCGGTACAGGTCTCATTATCTATTATAAATAAGCAACCGGATTTTGCAACCGCTTTTTCACCCCTGGTGCGACTCAATAAAGGTGTTCTCGCAACCACATTCGTCCATAACCGATAAAAGTACTATTGTTGATTTCCCGCGTAGAGATTTTCGGACTGTAATTAATCCCCTCAACCGGTTTTTCGCATGTTTGGTTTTTTGTTGACCAGTACGATTCCTGCCAGAACGATCGACCCTCCGATGATCGAAACAATTCCCGGCACCTCACCCAGCCATATCCAGGATATAAAGATGGCCGCCACAGGAATCATGGTAATAAAACTGCCGGCCCGGGAGGCAGGAATACGGGAAAGAACGTACGACCAGCAGAAGTAGGCGATGACACCGGGAAACACCCCCATGTACATCACGGCCATAGTCGGTCCGATAGGCGCTTCCGCCACGGCACCAATCGCACGCGGTGCGAAAAAGAAGAGACAAGCAGTACCCGCCCAAATAGCGTACGCGGTAAACTGCATCGGGGTATATCGTTTTAAGATCGGCTTCTGCATTACCGAATAGACACTTACCGAAAGGGTGGCAATAAAAACGAGAAGCGCGCCAAGGGTAAAGGAGATGCTCGGACCGGTCGCTGCCTGGAGTTCAGCCGCCCCGGACACCCCGGAAGCTT
>CAZJBZ010000409.1:0-3951 GCA_964543975.1 uncultured Spirochaetales bacterium | reverse complement strand
ATTTGTAAAAAAGATGGATAGAGAACGTATCACCCTTTTTTGAAAAAAAGGGGTGATACGTTTTTTTATGGTAAACACGGTTTACGCGGAGGTCACGGAAGTAACTTCGGGTACGGTCTTTTTAAGGTATTTTTCAACACCGTCTTTTAAAGTCATTTGGGCCATAGGACAGCCGTTACATGCACCGGTCAGTTTTACCGTTACTTTTCCGTTTTCCGCTACATTGACTAATTCTATATCACCGCCGTCCGCCTGAAGTGAAGGCCGAACGTCTTGGATCGCTTTTTCTACTTTTTCCTTTAACATAGTTACCCCTTCTTATAAAAGATACTAAAAAATATACTAAAATGGTCAAATTTGGTCAAGAAAGGTTTGAAAGATTCCTTGTATGATGATAGTAAAATGGTCCTCTTTTGTGCAGACGGAACAGGAATTCGAAATGTGCACTCAATTTACCGTACCGGGTAATAAGGACCGGCAATGGAGGCACTTGCAAATAGTACCATTGTACCACTTCTGAGAATGATTTAATACTCACAATAGTGGTAATTGACATTTTTGCAAGTGTCACATGGCCCCATCTTGAAAGACGTTTACAACAATCGTTCACATTTCGAATTCCCACAGCTTGCTTTTAGAATTGTTGCAGACAGAAACAGACCTTTTTTGTATAATGATTTTATGGGAAGTAAGATTATTGTTCTTGCCAATCAAAAAGGCGGAGTGGGAAAGACGACAACGGCAGTTAATTTAGGGGCATATTTAGCGGACAAAGGAAAAACCGTTCTCCTTGTTGATTTTGATCCGCAGGGAAACTTATCCAGTAGTGTCGGTGTGAATGCGGAGGACGGCGGTGGTGTGTATGAAGTCATTTCTGATCAACTCGCCTTTGATGAAGCGGTTCGGCCCACTACTGTGGACGGTCTTATGGTCATCCCTTCGAATATTAATCTTACAGGTGCTAATGTAGAGCTTATTACAGCCGACGATCGTGAATATTACCTTAAACGGGCAATAGAGAAAAGCGGGAAAAAGTGGGATTATATTTTAATCGACTGTCCTCCTTCTCTCGGTGTATTGACCGTCAACGGACTTGCCGCCGCTCATTTTGTGATAATTCCTCTGCAGTGCGAATATTTTGCATTAGAAGGATTGAGCCTTCTCCTTCAAACCATCAAACGAGTGCAGCAGAGGATTAATCCAGAATTGGAGATAGGTGGAATCCTCTTCACAATGTTCGATTCCCGAACCCGCTTGGCTAATGAAGTGGTACAGGAAGTCACCGGCTATTTTAAAGAAAAAGTGTTTCGAACAATAATTCCACGAAATGTCAGACTTTCGGAGGCCCCGTCACATTCGGTCCCGATCAATCAGTATGAGAAAGAGTGTGTAGGGGCGAAAAGTTATCAAAAACTTGCCGAAGAGGTGTTAACCCGTGTCTAAAAAAGTTTTAGGGAAAGGTTTGGGTGCTCTCCTCTCTGCCGAACCGCGAAGAATAGATGGAGAGGTAAACGAAGAGGAATCACAACGCGACGAAGTGGTTTTTATTCCCATTGATCGTATTGTTCCTAATCCTGATCAGCCCAGGAAGGAGTTCCGGGAAGAGACGCTTCAAGAATTATCGGAATCGATCCGGGAAAAGGGGATAATCCAACCAATCATTGCCGAAAAGGTTACCGATTCTACGTATAGAATTGTGGCCGGAGAAAGACGATTTAGGGCAGCCACGGTTGCGGAGCTTTCTTCGATTCCTGTTATAATACGATCTTTTTCGAAGGAAGAGAAACTCGAAATAGCACTTATTGAAAATGTTCAGCGTGACGATCTTTCACCTATCGAAGAGGCGGAGGCTTATCAGCATCTTATGAACACGACCGGACTGAACCAGGAATCGGTGGCAAAGAAGGTGGGAAAAAAACGGTCTACAATTGCTAACAGTCTGCGCCTGTTAAAAATGCCTGAAGAGATGAGACGATCGCTTTCGGATGGAACCATAACGCCGGGCCACGCGCGGGCGATCCTGTCGTTGACAAATCCCTCCGACCAAACATTGCTTTATAATCGGGTAATAGAAAAAAACCTTTCTGTTCGCGAAGCGGAAAGACAGGCAGGTTTCCTGAATCAGGGCCGTCGAAATCCGGAGAAAATAGGACAAAAAAACCTTCCGAAAAAAACGGCTTCTCCCGAAATTGCAGCCATAGAGCAGAAATTGATGGAAAATCTGGGAACGAAGGTTGTGGTAAAAGGGAGCACCAAGCGCGGGAAAGTGGAGATAGAATACTATTCGATGGAGGATTTGGAACGGCTCTACGATATACTTTCCGGAAAGCGGGGATGAAGAAACCGGACAAGGACCGCTTTTTCGATATCAGAGTGTAATTACTTATGTTATAATAAGATAAGTATACGTTGAGACCATGAAAAGAGAATACAATAAAGAAGAGAACGATTATGAGTAAACAACCTCCGGAAAAATACGAGCCCGGCGAACTGCAAAAAACAAGGGAAAGGCTCGGATCTCTTTCCCGGGAAGAAGCTAAGAAAATGTCGGAGTTACTCGGGGGGGAAATCGGGTCTGAACGCATCGATGAAGGAATCGAGCAGCGTTATCAAGAATTGAAGCGAAGGCATACACGGTCCGCAGGTTTTGTTCATCCTTCAAAGGGCCGGAAGTATAAAATCGAGGAAAACAAGACTATCGTGCGTCCTCCCGCTCTACCCCTTCCGAAAAGAGTCGCCATAAGACCCCGCTACATCCAAAGAGTTAAGATGAGTTTTCTTGCGGCAAGACCGGACCACCTTCTGATGAGAAAGGCCGACGCCTTTGCTGTTCTCTTCTCTTTTCTCTTTTCTGTAAAGGAGTGTATTAACCCTCATTTTATCACTGAGGGCGATACCCTTTTCTTTCGAGGTATTGAAAATCTCGTTCTCTCCGTCCGCTCCCTCTTGGCAATTAACAAAAAGAGTCGGACGCAAAGAATGCGACCCTCTTTTTACCTCGATATTTTGATTGTTATTAGAAACTGGGACATTGAATCCCTCCATTGGGAATTGTCCCAGCTACAGAAACGACCGCGAAGGCTTTCTTTTTCCGAATGTGAGGCCTTGGCGATTGAGCTGTATAAACCGATCATCAAACTTATTAATCTCGATCCTTACTCTCATATTGAAGCGGCTTTACGAAGATTATATGAACTGACCCTCCTTTCGGCGGCAAAGGGGAGCACGTTGGAAGAGAAGGTTGTCTCATACTATAGGACTGCGCAGGCGGAGATTCCTCCCTTGTTTCAAGATCTTCGTTACCGTTGTTATCCCCTTTTGGTAAAATTGATCTCCGATCATTATTATTCCTACGAAACATTTTTTTCGGTCAAGTATAAGGAGATCCTCGACTTTTTAGAGTTGCAGGAAAAAGATGTTCTTGCCAAGAAACGAATCAAAGATGAATCTGCTGGTGAAACAACCGGTCAGGAGGGGAAGGAAGGGGATAAGGCGAAAGATTCGACGGTTACGGAAACGGCAGTGGACGAAGAAGCCCGTGAAGAGGGGGAGATGGTGCCTGAACATGGGCAAACTCCAGATGAAGTTAAAGACGGTCTTGAACTGCTGGATCGACTCTTCCCCCTTGCCGGATGGAAACGAATCGAACAATATCCCGATTTTTATGCCTATTTTCATCCTCTTTTCTCCTACCCTCGAGGAGTTGAGCTCATTCCACCGGAAGATCCGCTTCTTGTCGTTACTGTCTTGGTGAGTATCCTCCAAGAGTGCTTCTACGGCTTCCGTGCAATGGAGTTCGGTTCTCTTGATCTACAGAATCAATTTGATGCTATAACTGATTCTTGGCACAGCTTTATCGATGAAATAATTTCGAAACACTACGCCGCACAGCTCTACGAGTATTGTCGTCAAATTGAGCGTAATCCTCGTTTCAAAACATCCGCGTACGGA
>CAZJBZ010000408.1:0-3974 GCA_964543975.1 uncultured Spirochaetales bacterium | reverse complement strand
AAGCTAAGTGCTTACAATATAAACACTTAGCCACTAGTCGACCTGCCGGAGACCGGACTTGAACCGGTACAGCTATGTTATAGCCGGGGGATTTTAAGTCCCCTGTGTCTACCAAATTCCACCACTCCGGCAATACGGAACAACACCGACAGAGAACATCCGCCGTTGTCGCCTTGTTATATATAATTTCTCGCTAATCTATCACAGAAACGGAATTGTGTAAATATTTTTTAGACAAGAGCTATTTCAAGTGTACTTTTTTTTAGTTGAGCAGAGAAACGAAACGTCCCATAAAAAAAAGCATATGTACATTTTGCATGACATTTTGCATGACAAAAATAACGTTCTTATCTATTTAAGATTCACCACTGCTTCCTGCCCTCTCATTAATCGTCTGAGGTACATTTACATATCCCGAGTTCATCTTTTCTTTTTCTTTTCTATATAATGAATTATTAAATTCTGAAAAAATTCGGGAACTTTGCTCTCTTACAGATGCATGCCATCCGTAAGTAGATCCAACTTAATTTGAATGTGTGCAAGCATAATGTCACTTCTTGCTTTAATGGTATAAGAAAAATGCATGACATTTTGCATGACAAAAATGAAGCTATCCTTTTTTTCAGCGAGGAAACGACGAGCCGGCCTGAGGTCCGGTGCTTTACTCCTCTCTTCTAAGATTGACCAGGCTGAGGATGCCGGGGACCACGAACAGCGTCATCAAAGTGGAGATGAAAAGCCCCCCCGATACCGCGATGCCCAACGGTTTGATGATGTTCGAACCTTCTCCCATCCCGATAGCAATCGGAAGCATTCCGAGGACCGTGGTCAAGGTGGTGATGATGATGGGAGTAAAACGGATGCCCGCAGTTTCTACCAAAGCTTCGATCGGGTCCTTATACTCAGAAAGCGAATTGAGGTAAAAATCGATGAGAAGTATGGCATTGTTAACGACGATACCGCTTAGGAGGATTGCTCCTAAGAGAGAGTTGAGCGACAGTGTCGATTGAAAGACGAGCAGACTGAAAACCAGTCCGATAAAACCGAGCGGAATCGTAACCAAAATGATAAGCGGCGTTTTAAGAGAATTGAACTGAAAGGCCAGGAGCAGATAGATCAGGGCCACAGAGGCCGCTAGAGCGATAAAAAGCGAGCTGATGGCATCATCCATCTCCGCCTGCGGATTATCAAAGGTAAACGAGTAGCCCGACGGCATTACCAGTTTCTCATCCAGCACCTTTTTAACCAGTTCCTCGTTTTTTTCCCGGTCCGCTGCCGGACTGCCCGGCGGCATGGCCGCGTAAACCCGGAATATAGGCTCCCCGTTCTCCGATGCAATCTCCGCCACGCTGGTCTCATTATGGAAATTAAAAAAATGCTTTAACGGGACCGTACTTTGGTTGAGAGGAAGAAGAAAATTCTCTATTTTATGCCGCGAGTCGATCATCTTGTCGGGATACTCAGCCGACGCGCTGACCGTCATTCCGTCCTCTTCGAACTCGATCGATCGGGTACCCTGGAGAACTCTTCGAACGAGAGCCGGAAGGCCAGATTCGTTATATCCCGGAATGTCGGTAATGATTTCGGTTCGGGGCGACAAAACCCACTCATCGGTAAAACCGGTAGAAGGATTGGTAAAAACCCAGCCGTACAACTCCGCCTCGTTAATGATGTCGCGTATCCGTTCTAAAAGTGCCACTTTTGCCGACTCATCATCCCCTTGAACACTTATCTGCAAATCCAGCGTCCGCGGCAGAGGGAGCTGAGCGGGGTCCCACGTCATCACATGATAGTACCATTCGTTGTCGGAGACAAAGAGACGCTGCATCTCGCTCATGACGTAATCGGCGTCCCGAGTGTCCTCCAGAACGATGAAGAACCTGTTGAAAAATCCGCGCACTTCCGCGTACGTTCCGGAGATGTACTCCCCCACCGCCTCTTTCACCATCCGGTCCATCTGCGGCAAAACATCCGAAATTATCTCTTCACTCTCGATCGGTGTCGCGCGTCTCATAAAAATGATGAACCTGTCACTCGACGGCGGAGAAATAATCTCTTTCGGAATCAGCGGCAGCAGGACAAAAACAGAAAGCAGTAATATTCCCGTAGCCGAAGCCAACAACAACCCGGTGGCCCACTTTCGCACCAAGAGCCCATGCAGCACACGCTTGTACAAAAGAACCAATCGTGCCATTGCGGGGACCGATATCTTTTGGATACCGTGAAGGACCGCCGGTCTTCCGTTCGGCCGCCCCGACTCGACCATTCCGTTCCCCGTTCCTCTCTTCGGACGCTTGCGGTAAACGATAAACGCCAGCATAGGAATAACAGTTAAAGCGACTACTAAGGAGAACACGAGAGCAAAAATGACCACTTTTGCCTGATCTCCCAAGATGGCATTCGTCAGCGGTGAGGTAAACGGAATCGGCAAAAAAACAAGAATCGAAGTAAGGATGGACGCGATGACCGGGGACCGCACCTGGCGGACGGCCCGAATGATCAATTCCTTCAAACGGCCGTTCTCTTCACCCCCGCCTTCGGTCAGCCGAAGCCTGTGAATATTCTCCATAACAACGATTGAGGAATCGATGACCATCCCCACGGCAAGAGCCATTCCGCCTAAGGAGATGAGGTTCAAGCTGACGCCAAAAACATACATCAATATGAAAGACAGAATGAGCGTTACCGGCAGAGAAATACCGATGAGCACTGTGTTCTTAAACTCTCCTAAGGTAAAGAGAACGACGATCATCGCTAACGCGGCACCCAAGAGGGCGGCCCGTACCACGCTGCTTATCGACCGGTCAATGTAGGAGGCCGGGTTTAAGAAAAGACTGATCCGCGTGTCTTCGGGAAGAATTTCGTTACTCCGTGCCTCTTCCAACACCCCAACCACCTCTTCGGACATCACCTTAATATTGCCCCCGTCGATCGGTGTAGCGGTCATCTGAATGCCCCGCTCCCCGTCCATGATAAATGTCTGTCTGGGAATGGTATAACGAATATCGATATCCGCAATATCTTTTAATTTGACCGTAACATCTCCACGTTGAGCGACAGGGATTTGTCCCACCTCATAGAGCGAACCGCTTCCTTTCGAATAACGCACGCTGTATCGCGTCTCACCTTCTCTCAGAGTGCCGATCGACTCAGGCAGATTGCCGGAACCTATCGCCGCGTCCACTTCCCGGATGGTCAGTCCGTAACTCAACATATCCATCTGACGCAGGGTGATGTCGACCCGTAAATCTTCAACATTGAAGATCTCGATTACTTCGATATCCTGTACCTGTCTCAATTTCGGTTCTACAATCGTGGTAAGAATGGAATAGAGACTTTCGGGGCTTGTTGTCGCACTGCTTAAGCCTAAGATCAGAAAGCCCGCGTTTTCTCCGCTAAAAAACCGTACCCGGTAGTTATCTCTGAAATCCGCAGGAAGCTGGTTTTTGACGGCGTTCATCGCAGTCTCGACTTCAGCCTTCGCCTGTTCAGCGTCGACGTTCCAGTTAAAGGTCATGCTGAAATTACTCTGATCTCCGCCATACTGTACCTCTAAGATATCGACACCTTCAACGGCCAACAGCTGAGATTCAACGACGGATGCATATTCCCTCGAAAAATCGACCGCCGAATAACCGGGGTGGTTGATCGTGGTCCTCACCCGAGGTCTGTTGGTACGGGGATAGAGCTGGACCGGGAGTCTGGTTATAAGCAGACCGCCTAAAACACACAGTAAAACAACCAGGAGTACAAAGCCGGTCCGTTTTCTAAAAATGAAATTAAGCATAGTGCCTACTGTGAATCTCCAATTTTCATCCCTTCTCTTTCTCTGCCGGTCAGTCCGGTCAGATACCGTTCTCCTGCGGTTAATCCTTCAGTGATGAGGACCTGATCGCCGAAGATGGCCCCGGTTTTCACTTCCCGGGCGTGCAGCACATTCTCTTCATCGACAATCCAAAGAAAAAACGTTCCGT
>CAZJBZ010000407.1:949-3978 GCA_964543975.1 uncultured Spirochaetales bacterium | reverse complement strand
AATTCCTTTTGCCATTAATTCTCATTTCTAAAGTAGAAAAACATACGATTCCACTTTCCCAGATGATCATGTATAGCCAGTTTACTAATAATCGTTGGAATTTGCTACTTACAAGTGGTGTACTTGCAATAGTACCTATTCTTATAATTTTTATGTTTGCTCAGAAATTTATAATTAAAGGTTTAATTGCCGGAGCAGTAAAGGGTTAAGCATCAAAAACTTACTGTAGTGAATTATCCTCGTAATTTCGGCAGGATTTCGGACCACGGTTTTACCTCGCACCGTTCGGCCCATTCGAGGTACATCTTTTCCATCTTTTTTTCGCGAGCTTTTTCGGTTTCCGCTAAATCGTTCAGTTCGGTGCGGTCGTTTTCCATGTTGTACAGCTCCCACGGCTTGTCATACTCGCGTACCAGCTTCCAATCGCCGAGCCGGACCGCCTCGTTCCCTTCATGCTCCCAAAAAACAGGTGTTTCACGTTTTTCATCACGGTCCAAAGAACTTTCAGCGTTTCCGGACACGCCTCCACTGCCGAAGGAATCGTTATCGAAGAGAGGCAAGATGCTTTCTCCCTCCATCCTTGGAATTTTTTTGCCGTTTCTCTGCTCCGGATAGGAGGCTCCCGCCGCGTCAACACACGTTGCCATGATGTCGACAACGTGTAAAACATGCGGAAGAATTTCTCCCGTGTCATCGGTGTTTATGCCGTTCGGCCAGCGGACGATAAAGGGAGTTGCTATTCCGCCCTCATGGACCCACCGTTTATAGAGGCGGAAGGGCGCGTTGCTGACGTTGGTCCACGGCTTATCGTAACTCATGAATGTATCTTCACCGCCGGGCATCCTCTCAGGATCATTGCCGGGAATAACCGGCCTGCCGTCCCGAGTGGGATAGACATAATTTTCGATCCAGCCGTTTTCATGGAGAAACTCCGAACAGCCCCCGTTATCGGATACGAACATCACGAGTGTATCATCACCGATACCGTTTTCTTCCAGCGCACCGAGGACCTTTCCGATGCCTCGGTCCATTCGGTCGACCTGGGCCGCATAGACAGCCATCCTCATATCTTCCCATTCCTTATTCGGAACATCCGCCCATGCAGGTGCGGTCGCTTCCTGAGGACTCAACGGCCAGCTTTTCTCCATAATGCCTGCTTTCAGAAGCCGTTCATACCGCTCCATCCTGTAGATATTTCTGCCCCTTCCATATCTTCCGCGATACTTTTCGATCGTTTCCCGCGGCGCGTGCAGCGGCCAATGGGGGGCGGTATATGAGAGATAGAGAAAAAACGGCCGGTCCTGGTCCGGACCGCCGTTTGTTTTGGTGCCGTGAGCCGGACTCCCGCTCGCTTCTGGGCTTCGAGTTGCACCTCCACTCGCCTCAGGACGGCTTTTAGCCGATCTGTTGATAAACTCGACAGCATGATCGCTGAGATCATCCGTGTAGTAGTAATCCTTTATTTCAGGAGGTATATGAATAAAGTTCTCCCCTTCCATCAGCGCGTGTGGATTGAAGTAGCTGCCGCACCCTTCGAGTGTACCGTAGTAGGAATCAAACCCTCTCTGTGTCGGCAGTGGATGGTCCGGCGTTCCGGGCGTCCACTCCTCTTCGTTCAGAGCGCTGTAAATTCCGCCCACATGCCATTTGCCGACCATGCCGGTTTTATACCCCGCACTTTTTAAAACTTCCGCGATGGTTAGACAATCATCCCGCAAATAGCCCTGATACCCGGGTTCGCCCAAATTTTTAACCATGTGTCCGACCCCTGCCTGATGAGGATAGAGTCCGGTCAAGAGTGAAGCTCTGGTAGGACAACAGCGGGCGCAGTTATACATCTGCGTAAACCGAACACCTTCACCTGCTATTCGCCTTAGATTAGGAGTATGAATTTCGGACCCGTAACAATCTATATCGGAGAAACCGAGATCATCTACCAAGACAAGGATGATGTTCGGCCGTTTGTGATGTGCCACCCGCTTACCCTTTTATGCCGGTCAGGGTAATCCCTTCGATAAACTGGCGCTGCGCGAAGAAATAGATGATGACCAATGGTAAAACGGCAAGCAAGCTTCCCGCCATCATCAGATTGTAGTCAGCCCACCACTCCTGCTGAAACATGGAGAGGGCGACTACAAGCGGTCGTGTTCTCGCGGTCGTACTGACAATTAATGGAAAAAGGAATTGGTCCCACGTAAACATAAAGGCAAAAATGGTAATGGAGGCCAACGCCGGTTTTGTGCTGGGGATTATTAGTCGGCCCCAAATCCCTATTTCGGATGATCCGTCGATCCTCATGCTATAGATCAAATCATCAGGTATGCTGAGAATAAACTGGCGCATGAGAAAGATGGCAAACGACATGACGGCGTTTGGAATAATCAACCCCGCGAAAGTATCGATCATTTTAAACTTCGCCAAAATAACGTAGAGAGGCACCAGTGAAACAGAAATAGGAAGCATCATCACACTTAAAACAATAATGAAGAGGAAATTTTTAAATCGGAAGTTGTACTTTGCAAAGATGAAACCTGCCAATGAACTGGAAAAAACCACCAAGAGGGTGGCACATCCCGCGAAAATAAAAGAGTTCAAATAAAATCGGGCTATATTAAACCGTTGGAATAGCTGAGGAAAATTTTCCCAATGCGGATACTCGGGCACCAGACGGACCGGAATACTGGTTATTTCGGCATTGGACATAAAGGCCGAAGAAGCCAGCCAGAAGGCGGGGAACAGCATAATCAGAGATATGATAAAAAGAAAAACATTAATAACTGCTTTCTCAATTTTTTCTTGGGTTCTGCTTATCGATAACATCGTACACCTCTTCTTTTAATATTCCCAGCGTACGCGGAGCAATCGCATCTGTACCAGCGTAACCAGTGAAATAATGATGAAAAGGATAAAGGCCAAGGCGGCACCGTACCCTAAATCCAAATTGAGAAACGCGACTTCACGCATATATTGCACTGCAACTCTTGTGGCATTCGACGGCCCGCCCTCGGTCATAACGTAGACCTCCGTAA
>CAZJBZ010000407.1:0-939 GCA_964543975.1 uncultured Spirochaetales bacterium | reverse complement strand
GCGAACGGATAAGTGTTACAACCGCCACAAACAGCAGTGTCGGCTGTAAGAGCGGTATGGTAATTCGAAAAAACTGCTGCCGTCGTGAAGCGCCGTCAACGATTGCGGCCTCGTAGAAGGAAGGAGGTATAGAAGTCAATCCCGCCATAAAAATGACCATATTAAAGCCCACCGTTTTCCATAAGCTGAAAGCGACAACACACGGCATTGCCATTTCAGGGGAGTTGAGCCAGAGGTAATTACCCAATCCTAACATTTTGGTAATTGCACTCAATAAGCCGAACTGAGGTTGATAGAGCCACTTCCATAATATTGCCGCTGCCACCATGCTCATAACAAGCGGTAAAAACAGGGCCATTCGATAAAATGAACGCAGTCGTGCCGTCCGATTTATCAAAAGTGCTAAAAATATAGCAATAATAATATTGAGCGGCATATGGAGCAGCGAGTAATAAAAAGTATTGAGAAGGGATTTCTTGGCAACGGTGTCACCTAAGAAAAACTCAAAGTTTTCCAAGCCGATGAACGTTTGTTGATAGACTCCCCAATTATAAAAACTCATGATTATAGAAAGAATAATGGGAAAAATTCTAAAAACAATCAGTATCCCGACAATGGGAATTAAAAATAACACAATCCGATTTTGTCTTGTCTGGATGGTCCTACGCATCATTTCCTCTTTCTATTCAGCCTCTTTCAAAATAGGGATATGTGGTAATTGCAAAAATTACAATTACTTATATTATAAGCATTTAACTTTTTTCACAAGGCAAAATGGTGATTTTTGCAATTACCTCTAATAAAAAAAATAATGGGCCCGTCCGGTCTATCGATTAAACGGGCCCATATAACTATTAATAATTTCTATGCTTCCGGTGCAAACGGATAATTTCTTCGTGACAGATGTCTGTCGAGCTGTTCTTCAAAATCTTTCAGTAT
>CAZJBZ010000406.1:0-3988 GCA_964543975.1 uncultured Spirochaetales bacterium | reverse complement strand
CGATGTAATTTTCCTTCATGTATTGGTCGTCGACGATTGTTTCAGGAATCGGATAGCATAATTGCTGCTCTACCAGGGGAGTATAAAACTGCTGATTTCCCATTGTTAAATGGGGACCCTCTCCGGCTGCCAACGCGGGAATGACCTTTTTCAACAATTCGGCAGAGGGAGACGATTCTTTCTGAATTTTGATGTTCGGATATTTCGCCTCGAATTCTGGAAAAATCTCATTCTCGAAGAACGGATCGAATCTTCCCGCTGCGGCCCAAAAATCGAGAACGACCTCTTTTTCAGCCCCCCCTTCTTCCTGTTCGCCGCTTGAGAAAACAAACGGTGATATCAGAGCGAGAACAACTAAGCAGAGAAATAGTTTTTTCATAAGACACTCTCCTTATTAAAACGTTTTATTAAATCGATTATAACCGGAGATTCCGCCGTTGTCAATTAATTTTTAGTGCATCACGTCCTCGGGGTGCTCACGCGGATGAAACCCCGGCCATTTTCCCCTATAGCTGTTCAGATCGGGTTTTTCCTTCACAGGCAGCTTGCCGTTTTCTAGTTTTTCAGGCCAAACCGATTGCAGCCTGTTCTCCAATTTGGCTTTAAGCGCCGCTTTTGGAGCACCCTGATCCCTCTGCTTACCGCTTTCAGGACCATTTCGAGTGTTCGGCCCGGATTCCGCTCCGTCCGACTCCTGTGGTTGCCGGTGGTCGTCAGCTGTGAGAAGATTGTGCTGTTCGTACGGGTCTTTTCTCATATCGAACAGCAACTCCGCTCCCTCGTGGGCGCAGTACGTATACTTCATGCCGCCTTCGATGACTGCGTAGTGGTCACCGCACACGCCGTAAAACGTTTCCCGTTGTTCCCTACCCTTCGCCTGGGACAACAGATCGAGGCTGTCGGTTTCATACTCTTTGGGAGGCGTCACTTCGGCCGCATCCAAACAGGTTGTATAGATATCGACGGTCTGGACAAGGGAATCGCACCTGCTTCCTTTCATGTTTCGCTCCGCCATTATCGGCGCCGGTCGTACGATCATGGGAACGTGGGCCGAACCCTCCAAGAAAACCGTTTTTGCCCCCATATGGTGGTCGCCCAGCATATCGCCATGGTCCGAGGCAAAGATGATCATGGTGTTCTCGAGCAGCCCCATCTGAAGCAGGTGGGCGTAGAGCCTTCCAATATTATAATCGATCTGGGTAATGCAGGCATAATAGGCCCTCCGCGAATCCCGAACCAACCGCTCGTCGAACCGGTCTATCCCGTTGAGAACGTAGGTATCGATCATAAAGCCGGCGGGAATATCGGAGAGGTCCCGTGACCAGTCGCCGTACACCGGAGGGGGGACCTCCGCGTTCTGATAGAGCTGCCAGTAGCTGCGGCAGGGATCGTATGGAGGATGGGGTTTGCTGAAGCTGGTCCAGAGGAAAAACGGTCTGCTCTCGTCCCTGGTGCGGAGGAATTCGACGGAACGGTCGACGATCCAGTGGGTCAGGCTGTTGCTCTCCTCAACCGTATTGATAGCAGGTTCCATCTCGTTCTGCCCCATGCCGTGATCAGCCGGTACGCCGAGGTGAGGATGTTTGGCCATATAACGATAATAGTCCTCCAGCAGCTCCATATGTTCAAAACCGTAGTTCTTGCGGCGGGGAACGAAGTGCATCTTCCCTTCGGCACGGGTCTGATATCCCGACCGGGTCAAAAGTCCCGGCAGACTGATTTCAGGATTTATCGGTCTCACCTCACCGGAATTGAGGGTGAGATTGTTCCGGTACCCGCACCGGCCCGACATAATCGTTGCCCGCGTCGGAATGCAGAGCGGGGCATCACTGTAACAGTTGGAAAAGTAGACGCCTTCATCCATCAGCCAGTTGAGATGGGGTGTTCGGATGTACGGATTACCCGCGGCGTGAAGAGTATCGAACCGCTGTTGGTCTGTCGTAATTAAGAGGATGTTCGGACGGGACGTTTCAGCCATGGCCTGCTTTTCTCCTTTTCGTTATTTAACCGCGAAAAAACGCTTCCGGGGATGGAACGTCCGAAGCTTGATCGGCTGCGCCTCACACCAATCCGAGACGAGTCAACTGACACTCGGGGGCTTCCATCTTTTGAAGCATCTTTTGCAGCTTTCCGGCGTATTCTACCTCCAAATCGCTCTTTTGGTTAAGGGTGTCTTCGGATAAAAGATTGTCGGTCTGGCCGGGATCAGTTTTAAGATCGAAAAGGAGATGACGAACGTCGATATCGATAGAGCGTTTCGATTCTTTTGCTATTCGAAAGTGCGGGATTCCTTTGCAATTGGAGAGAAACGTTCCAAACTCGGCGTTTCCCAGAAGTTCCGGATCGATTCTGCACGGATGACATGCATGATGATGGACTACCGAACCCTCCTCCGGCACTCTGTGATAGGAGAATCTGCCGTCGGTCAGGCCCACTTCTTTACCGAAAGTGCCGTACAGAAGTGTTTCATGGAGCCGGTCCGTCTCCCCTCGCAGGAGGGGCAGAAGACTTTTCCCGTGAATCGGTCCGACGGGCCTGTCCGCGCCGAACAACTCCAGAATCGTCGGCATAAGATCGCACATTCCTGCCAACGCTTCACACAATTGCGGCTGAGGAGATTTCCGTTTTGCAGTGGTGGTTTCGGAAGCCTCTCTCTGAGGCGTCCGCACCCTCCCAATACCGTCCGGGTAATGGACGATCAGCGGAGTATTCACCAACTCTTGGTAAGGGAGCATGTAGTTTTTCGCCCAATAATCGTGTTCACCGAGCATGTAGCCGTGATCGGTGGTCACGATGACCGCCGTATCTTCCCACATGGTGTAGCGGTCGAATGCATCAAAGAGAATCCCTAAATACTCATCAATCATGGTGAGGGTCGCGGCATACGATTTTCGTATATGTTCGATTGCCGGCTCATCGTCTCGACCCTCTAAAAGAGGTTCATATTCGGGGCAGGTAAACGGCTGCCTGTCCCAATCGTCACCGTAGAGTTTTCGAAACCGCTCGGGAGCTTCGAACGGCTCGTGAGGATCAAACAGTTCAAGATGGAGAAACCAGTTGTCCGCTGCATGGTTCTTCTCGATAAACTCGCATGCTGCCTTAATGCACCGGACGGATGAGTAATCGTCTTCGTTTTCTAAATCTCTGTATTGAAGATTCGCCATGTATTGGTGACGATACTTCGGATAGCAGTAGATTCTCGCATCCTCCGGAACATCAGGAGGATCGACAATGCCGTGCCACGGATCATACGGCTGGCCCCGCATGTACTCCCACGAATCGTACGAATTATGGTAGAGGTCCCCCGCTCCTCCGTTAAAATAGTGGGGATGGTCGGTGATCATATGACTGTACACGCCGCATCGTTCCCGGAGAAGAACCGGCAACAGTTCGTCCCACGGCTCAAGCGGTCCCCAGGGCGCCTCCAAAAAAGAGTACCTGCCGGTAAATAGATCGCGCCGTGCCGGAATACAGGGCATGGACCCGCAGTAGTTGTTTTGAAAAACAACACTCTCGGCGGCCAGCCTGTCGATATTCGGCGTCTTGACCCATCTATTCCCGTAGACCGGAAGATACCGACGATTGAGAGAATCCATAAGAATAAAAATAGTTTTCATACCACCTCACTGTAGATGAAAAACATGATTAACCGCCCGCTTTCACCGTCAAACAAGCTTGATAATCCAGATCGGACTGCTCCACGCAAGTTGCCTGTTGTGTTGCGTTACTCGAATATAATAAAACACGAACTTCATGCCGGGGTCAAACCGGGATTGAAGCAGCAGTTCATCCGGATCGCGACTGTCCGTCCATGTCGGTTCGCACCACAACCGGTCCGGTTCGCATGAATAAACCGTCTCATTATTTCTGATTATTTCAACCAGGGCAATGGGAGCTGTCCCAACGATACGTGCGCTAATGGCCCGCTCTTTTTTAAATGCGTTATCGGCGACAAGTTCACTCCCCATGGGATGACCATTGAGTTCGA
>CAZJBZ010000405.1:0-4003 GCA_964543975.1 uncultured Spirochaetales bacterium | reverse complement strand
CACCTCCCGGATGGTTTCCAATGTCTGATTATCGGTTACTACCTGCTCATCGATAATACTTTTCATTTCCCCCCATTGATGGTGGAATATTTCCTGCAGCCGCTCAAAATTACTTGGCGCGCCTACATCCATTGCATTTGAGTACGTTCTCTTTGAGGGGCGGGGATTGTAGCGTCCTGTTTGTAAATATTCCGGCACGACATCGTTTATATTAGTCGCTGCAACAAATCTTTTGATAGGAAGCCCCCAGGACCAAGCCAGCACACCGGAGGTAAGATTCCCGAAGTTTCCGCTTGGGACCACAAAGGTTATATCTGAAAACCGTTCTTTAAGCAGGGAATGCCCGTAGATGTAGTAGAAAGATTGTGGAAGGAGTCTTCCCAAATTTATCGAGTTTGCGGAGGTCAGAGGAAGACGTTCCCTTAGTTCGGCATCGACGAATGCCGCTTTTACCATTTTTTGACAATCGTCAAACGAACCTTTGACTTCTAAAACCACAACATTATCACCTACAGTTGTAAGCTGTTTTTCCTGCAGCGGACTAACCCGTCCTGAAGGATAAAGAACAACCACATCAATCTGTTTTTTTCTATGGAATGCCCGGGCAACTGCGCTTCCGGTATCTCCGGAGGTGGCGGTAAGGATGATGGCGCGTTTCTTTTTTTCCTGTAAAAATTCCTCCATCACAGTGGCTAAAAAGGAAGCACCGAAATCTTTGAAAGCGCACGAGGGACCGTGAAAAAGTTCCAATAGAGAGATGTCTTCGTCGATTCTTTTCAATTTCGGACAAAAGGGGAAGGCCTTCCTGCAGATGCGTTCTGCCGCCTCTTTGGAAATTTCCTCGGGAAAGAGAGCTGCCGTCACATCGGCGGCGACGGATTGAAATGGGGTCCGGTCGTTGAATGAATCAAAGAGTGATCGTAGATTGGGAGTTGAGATAGGATGGTAGAGCCCGCCGTCCGGTGCTAATCCTGTAAAAACGGCCTTCTGAAAGGATACGATATCTTCTTTTGTTCTGGTGCTGCAAAATTTCATCTCTTCCTCCTCTTATTCGAGAAAAGTACGGTGAATGGTATTAAGTGCATTTTCAGTATCGTTTTTATGTATAACGAACGATATATTGCGCTCTGAAGATCCTTGAGCAATCGCTAAAATGTTTATTTTCCGTTCTCCTAAGGCACTGAACATTTTTCCCGAAATGCCGGGTGTTCCTCTCATATTCTCTCCTATTACCGCGATTATCTCAAGTTCCCGCAGCAGCTCGAACTGTTGTATCTTTTTTGAAACAAGCTCCTCTTTAAATTCATTCTCCAGCGCGAAGAGGGCGTTTTCAGCCTCCGCTTCTCTGCAGACGATACAGATGCTGTGTTCGGAAGATGCCTGTGATATCATAACCACATTGACATCCGCGCCGGCCAAAGCTGAGAAAACCCGTGACGCGATACCGATAACACCGATCATTCCGCCTCCTTCAATATTAATCAGAGCAACGTTCTCGATGGACGCAACACCGGTGAGGATTTTTGCATGTCGCTTTAGTGAAGAGGTTATCATTGTCCCGGGAGCTTCCGGATTAAAGGTGTTTTTAATAACGATGGGAATTTCCCGATCGAGCGCGGGAAGCATGGTAAAGGGATGGATGACTTTTGCCCCGAAATAGGAGAGTTCCATTGCCTCTTGAAAATTGATATTCGGAAGCACGAAACTGTTTTTTACGACTTTCGGATCGGCACTGTAGACACCGTCTACGTCCGTCCAAATTTCAATCCGTTCAGCCGATAAAGCTGCTCCGAATATGGAGGCGGTAAAATCGGATCCGTTACGACCAAGTGTTGTTGTTGCTCCGGATTCGGTGGAGGCAATGAAGCCTGGAACAACGTAGACTGTCTCTTTTTGTGTTAATCCGGATTGGATTTTGCGATACGTTTTTTCGAACATAACCGAAGCATTGCCGTGTCGCTCGTCGGTGACGATATAATTTCTCGCGTCAACGGGTGTCGATGTAATGTCGAGTCGGGATAGATAGCGAGAAAAAAGAAGGGTGTTAAGACGTTCGCCAAAACTGAGAATAAGGTCCAATGTTCTTTTCGAACATTCTCTGACCAATTCTATTCCGTGAAGCAGTTCGTGCAATTCTTGGCATGTTCGTTCCATCTCCGATTGTATTACCGAAGCGGTTTCCGATCCAAATAGTTCTCCTACTGTGGTCTTTACTCGTGTTAATAGGCCGGCATATTTTTGATCGTAATTTTTGTTCCCCTGTTCTGCTTCCTGGGCCATTTCTATCAGCATATCCGTTACCCCTTTCATTGCCGATAGAACGACAACGATCTGTTCTTCTGTTTGCGCGTCTTCTACAATTGTTGCCGCGGCAGCTATTTTTTGGGCGTCAGCTAATGAACTGCCCCCGAATTTCATAATTTTCATAAAAACCTCGTTTCTTTCTGTGTGTTGTGCAGTATAACGAATTTAAATGGAGAGGAAAACCGGGAAAAAAGAATAGGCAAATATGGTGTTCCTTGTTACTATGATGATAAATCCGTTGGACGGAAAAGTTATTTGAGGTAATTGTAAAAATCAGCATTTAAGCCGTCCCGGAAAAGTTAAATGCTTATAATATAAACAATTGTAAATTTTGCAATTGTTTTAGGGCTACTATTTCGAAAGAGGCCATGAAATTATTATTCTGCTCCGTCATTATTCCATTCCTTTCTCTCTTCCTCTCTTGTGCCGGAACGCCTTCTCTTCCTCCGGAGCAAAAAGAAAGCTTTTCTCCTCAATTACCGCATGAGAAACCATCGGATGAAACGCCTCCTCAGGAGGGAAAAAGAACGGAAGAGGAACACGTGAATCGGGAGGATGCACAA
Organism: uncultured Spirochaetales bacterium; assembly: GCA_964543975.1. Lineage (GTDB taxonomy): Bacteria > Spirochaetota > Spirochaetia > SPDA01 > CAZJBZ01 > CAZJBZ01. The sequence goes on along the minus strand of CAZJBZ010000405.1, from coordinate 1,136 downwards.
AAAACTCCTGATAAGGAGGGCACGGTGGTTGCCGCCGTCGAGGAGAGAGTGGAAGAGGAAGAGAGGAGCGAAGAACGAACGGAAAGATCGGAGGTTTCGCTGTCTGAGCTGCAGATAGTTAACAGCGTTCGCCGATATGAAACAGAAGAATCTCAACTTCTTTTTGACGGCTCCTCACCGTTTCTGTTTCGGAAGGATATTGATTTAAAAGAACCGCCCGAAATTTTAGCGGTTTTTATTGACGAACCTGAAAAAAGTGAGGAAGGTTCTCCGCAGATAGATCGATTATCCGATATTTCAAGACTTTACAGCGAAGAAAACACCATTTTTACGTGCAAATTGAATGTCTTTTACCAATCGGAGAACAGGCTTGTACCTCTCAATTCATATTATTTTGAAAAGCAGAGGGTCTTGGAATCGATTCGAGACGTTTCTCTCAACCGGTTCGCCCCTCTCCCCTTCGCCGTTGTATTCACATTTCAGTCCAACCAGGGATCGATGAAGGAATGGCTTATTTTTTATCCAAACGGAACAGCGCGTTTTCAGATTCATGAAGGGCTGTCCAGCTATTCGGAAGTGTACGATATAGACGGAGACGGAATGCTGGATATTATTGTTTATGAAAGAATTTTCGAAGAAGGGACAGGTTACGAAACGTTCGTTACGTGGTACAGATGGGAAGGGAAAGCATTCGTTGAGTTTAAAACGATAAATGTTGTGCGAAACCTCACGCTTTTTCTTTCGAAGGTCAAGCAGATGATTATCGAGAAACAGTGCGAGCGGTTTGTTGAGGAAGCTCTTCATCCTTCTCACGTTGACACATTAAAAAAGCGGGGATTTTCATCCGAAGAGATCTGTACGGCAACCTTCGTTCCTGTTGAAGGGCAAGACGATCCTCCGTCACTCAAAATAATGGAAATTAAGGGCATTGTCTATCCGGAAATCGTGGAAAACCCTTTTACTCTTACTAATGAAAAAAAACGAATTTTCCCCATGCAAATAAGGATTAACACTACGGATGGAATTTATCTTTACCGAGCGGTACTAAACATGTCCGAGAATCCCTTTTCCGGCCGCCAATTTTATTTTCAGGTAAATCCAATCCTTCTTGAATAAAAACGAAAACCACGATACTT
>CAZJBZ010000404.1:0-4007 GCA_964543975.1 uncultured Spirochaetales bacterium | reverse complement strand
TCTTTTCCAATACCGGGAAGGCTGGTCAAGTCTTCTTTATTGTGGACCATATCGGTGACACTTTGAGATAGTTCGCTGATTGTGCGGGCAGCATTCAAATATGAACGAACTCTGAATTGATTATCTCCTTGTATGTCTAAGAGATTTCCACATTCTTCGAAATAGCGGGCTATATCGTAATTTGTCACAATCGCCCCCTTTTCGTTAAGAATAACGATCAGACCGCTTGAATGCAACGGTAACGGAAATTTTATCCGGGAAAGCTTAACCTTTCGCCTTTTTATGCTTAAATTTGAGATGTATTTATCAAAAAACGGATGTATATGAATGAATTTTATTATTGATCAAGAAGCTTTCAACCAAATAGTAATGGGATTTCAGGCGAATCCCGTTGATGTTCTTATTGTGCTCGGCATCATCTTAGGTGTTTTGGCTCTTTTTATATCCTTTTTTATTGTTGAAAGGAATAGGATCCAAAGAGAGCGGTTTCGTTATGCCCAGCAACGGTTTGAAGAAGCAGCAGAGGTAAAACGGCTGTCCGCCTATGAAAAAGAGCTAATCGAGAGAATGGCCAAGGAAATCCCCCACGGGGAGTTCCGCAAACACGAGCTGTTGTCCAATTCTTCGACGTTCGATTACGCGGCAGTAAAAGTTAGGCGGTCAGGAGACATAAGCGGAGAGTTTATTGCCGCCTTACGGATAAAACTGGAATTTGATGTATCGCCGGATGAACGTTCGATTCAATCAACCGGACAGCTATCGGAAGGCACCCATCTCTATTTCATCAATGAAAATGATGAAAGATTCCACGGCACTGTGTACAACAAGAGACCGGACGCCTTGCTTATTAAACCTACCGATGAAGTTCAAACCCTTCCGACGGGAAAGTGGTTGAAGGCGTATTTTAAATCTAAAACAGGTGTCTATACTTTCGAAACAAGGGTGGTCAATATAAAAAACAGCATCCTTGTCTGTCTTCATTCGGAGGAGGTACAAAAAGAGCAACAACGCAATTACTATAGAAAAGAACGGGATAAGATAATCGGTTACGTACTGAACGCATAGAGAGGATGCGTCGTTTTGTCGTGATAGTCCGGGTTATGAGGGAACGATGCCGTCGTCTATCTCCCCTAATTTGGAACGGGCGTATTTCGCGATATCCGCCAGATCTTTCCTGTAGACCGATTCCTTCAATTTGAGCATGTGATAGGGAATTTCATACACTTTCTCCAGGATATCCGGTTGAAAAAGGTCTTTGGTTTTTCCGATTTTTATGCTGCCGTCCTTGTAGAAAAGGACTATGTTCTCGGAGTATTTCTTTGTAATTTCCAATTCGTGGGCTGAGTAAAAAATGCTTATGCCCAATTCACGCGCATGGTCCACAAGAAATGACATCACAGCCTGCTTTTGATAATCCTCTAAAGCGAAAATCGGTTCGTCCATCATTATTGTTTTAGAACCGTACAACAAACTGAAGGCTATTATAGTACGTTGTAATTGTCCTTTACTCAGTTCCTGTGTTTTTTTGTCGAGCGCATCGCCCAGTTCCATCACTTCGATCACTTTTTTCTTAAATTGTGTATCTTTTTTTTCATAAAATCCGTTTTCATACACGTACTCGAGAAGGTTCCCGATCGGCTCATCAGTTTCGAACTCCATGTTTTGATAGATGAATGAGGCATACCGGTTCTTTTCCGTCTCATCCTGCAACTCACGGGTATTCTCGCCCTCGAGAACCACCTCTCCGCGGTCCGGAAGAATACGGCCTCCGCTTAACAGGAGAAGCGTAGATTTCCCCGTTCCGTTTTGTCCCACAAAGGAGGTCATCCCGTGCGGAAGTTCGAGCGAGAGGTCGGCAAAAACCGGACGCTCGGTTTCCGGATAGGTATAGGAAATGTTTTGTAACGCTATGCAACTATTCGTATCCATATTATCTACCTCTGATTTTATTAACGGCTGACTTCGAAGAATCTCCTTTTAAAATAAGGTATAAGGTCTGTGCCGTCAAAATCATGCGGATTTTACAAGTTTCTTTTTTTCCCGGTATTCTCGAATCCGGATCATAGGAGGACGTTCTTCTTCCACGATCTTTTTTTCAGTGGTCTCAAACACTTTGTTTTTTACCTGGAACTGGCGCAGGATAGTGGTTACTTCCTTCTTTAATTCCAGCAGATCGAGTGACTGCATTCGCGAGAGAAACGTCTGAAGAATACCGAAAGCCATCTTTCCCAAGTCGCGCGTCTCCTGGTTGCGGTGGACCCGCTGGTCCAAATCGGTTTGAGCAAACGCTTCCAACCCCCATTTTTGAAAAACGTCCAAAAGATGCGATGTTTCCACCCCATACCCGATCGGAAAAGGGATTTTTTCCAAGACCTCACGCCTTACCGCGTATTCACCTGAAAGCGGCTGTATTATCGCTGTTAAATCGGGAAAGAAAAGTGAAAAAAGCGGACGAATGAGAATTTCCGTGACTCTTCCCCCGCCGGACGGACGCACTTCACCGGAAAATGCCAAGGGCCGATCATAGAACGCTTTCACATATTTTATCTCTTTTCGGAAGATAAGCGGAGCAACCAGGCCGTAGACGAATCGGGGGTGGATGTTTTTTATGTCCGCGTCTATGTAAACGATGATATCTCCTTTTAGTTGATATATCGCCTTCCATAAATTTTCACCCTTTCCTCGCTTTTCACCGAGGCGGGGAATAATATCTTTCGATAGATAAACATCGGCACCGAACGATTCGGCAACCGCACGGGTTTTATCGGTGGATCCTGAATCGATGACCGCTATTTCATCGAGAAGGGGATAGCGGTTCATCAATTCTGATTTAAAAATGACGATTTCCTTGCCGATCGTTTTTTCTTCATTCAACGTAGGAATGCAGAGAGAAACGGAAAGCCCTTGCTTCTCTTTCTCTTCGACAATTTTCAGCAAGTCCCAGAATTGTGAATGATGGAAGGTGTTTTTCTTGAGAAATTCAGCTATGTTCATCACAGCATCCTTTATCCAGTGCAAGAATGAGACCGATAACTTGGGCGATTCCTTTAAATATCGGTTCAATGATCACGGTTTCATTTTCTTTATTATGGTTTTCTCCCGATGATATTCCCACAGTTATCGCGGGAATATTCTTAAAAATGAAAGCCGATAACTCGGATGTGCTTGGGGAGATTCTGTCTTTGATGTTCAATTCTTTTAAGATGGATCTGGCATGACTGTTGAGCGGATGTGAAAAATCGATCCCGCCCGGTCGGCGGCGGGCGAGAGTGCTCAACATTACGTCCGCGTCCGTCAAGGCTGAGACCTCTTCTACGATATCTTGTATTTGTTGACCAAGGCCCTTCACCATTTCTTCCGATTCGCTCCTCACTTCCAGTCGCAAAGCGGCATGGGTGGCGACAGCATTGAAAGAAGTACCTCCTTCCACCTGACCTAAGACGATATTGGTCCTCGGCTGTTTCGGTAGCGGCAATGCTAATATTTTGTTAATGACTTGATTAAGTGTCACGATAGAACCGGAGGCACCGAATTTTGTCCAATCGTACTCTTCAGGAACTTTGCAGACAATTTCACAACGAAACATACCAATCGAGGAATAACTGAGGCGTCCGATTTCTACACCCTCTAAACAAAGACCACCGATAATCGGCATTTTCTTGTTTGACAGAAAAAATCTGATTCCCTCGATGTCTCCGCGGCCTAAACTGCGCGAAGAACCCATAAGTATGAGGTTGGACTGCAGGGACAGAGAAAGATGCTCTAAAATAAGGGGAAGAGAGGCCACTATCGCCAAACCCAGAGCGTTATCGCCCACTCCCGGACCAATAATTCTATCCGGCTGCAGCGTAACGGTATGGTCCACATTTTTGCCGAAAACACTGTCCAGGTGGGCAACTACGATGATGTTTCTCTCCGAGTCTTCTCCCGGAAGTATTCCCAACGCGTTGCCCACCTCATCGGTAGAGGTGTTCTGCAGTCCGCCTTCTGTAAAACGGTTGACGAGA
>CAZJBZ010000403.1:0-4010 GCA_964543975.1 uncultured Spirochaetales bacterium | reverse complement strand
ACGGGCGGTTCGCTTGGCTCGAATTGGATGATGGGTACGATGTTATTACGCTGGTGAGGCGTATTTACGATATGGAAATGAATCCTGTAGGCTATTTACGATTCGATATACGGGTAAGGCCGATTCGTGAAATGCTTTCGAACGAGATGGTAAAGCAGGGAAGTGAAATTTACGTTTTTAAACAGAACAAACTCATCCTCTCGGGAAGCAAAAATCGGGAAGTAAAGGTGGATATCGAAACGCTTGATTTATCCTCGATGAATAGAGAAGGCTATTTTTCCAAACGGATAGACGGCCAGAAAAATATCGTTGTTTTTTATACTTCACGGCTGTCGGGATGGAATTATGTCGGTATTATTCCCCTGTATAAAATGACTGAGCCTGCCCGCGGTATTCGAAACACAACGATACTATCAAGCCTTGTAACGATTGCTCTCTTTATGGTTATCTCGTTTTTTATCGTCAACCAGTTTACCGGTCCCATCCATCAGATCGCCGACCAGATGAAACAGGTGCGCGTTAAAGATTGGGCGCCTCGGCTCAAGTATCAGGGCAACGATGAAATCGCGTATCTTACCGAGCAGTTCAACACCATGGTGACTCGGATTAATACGCTTATCAATCAGGTAATAGAAGAGAGGGACAGGTATAATCGGCAGGAGCTGAATGCCCTGCAATCACAGATCAATCCACATTTTCTCTATAATACATTGGATATCGTCAATTGGATGGCCCGGGAGCGGGACATTCCGGAAATCGGTACAATCGTTAAATCACTCTCGGATATTATGCGCTACAGTATAAATCATAAGCGTGAAATTGTGACAGTCGAGGATGAATTGGAGCATGTGAAGAAGTATCTGCATTTACAGTCCGTTCGTTTCGGTGATAAGTTTCGCGTTTCCTATAATATCGTGAACGACGTTTTGGATTACGGAATACCCCGTCTGACACTCCAACCGATTGTAGAAAATTCTATTATGCATGCGTTTAAAGGGTTAAAGCGGATGGGAGCAATTCAAATCGAGAGTGAGATGAACGATCATATTTTGTTACTCAAAATAATAGACAACGGTGTCGGCATGGATGAAATACAACTCAGTTCGGTGCTTCTGGAAAAGAACTGGGCACACGAGGAGAACCATACCGGGCTTGGGATCTGTAATGTCGATAGAAGAATTAAGCTGATCTACGGTGAGCAGTTTGGATTAGCTTATGAAAGTGAGACGGCACACGGGACAACCTGTTTTATTCGATTACCGAGAACATGAGGGAAGAAAAGATGTATAGCGTAATGATTGTTGAAGATGAGACATTCGTTCGAAACTCCTTGAAGAAGTTGATCGATTGGAAGAGTCTTGGCTGTTCGGTCATCTGTGATGCTGAAGACGGGGAACATGCTCTCGACCTCATCGTTTCCAATTCAATCGACATCGTTATTACCGATATCAAGATGGGCAACACCAACGGAATTACACTGGCCCGGCGGATTAAAGAGAAGGAGCCCGATATACAAATAATATTTATCACCGGCTATGCCGATTTCGAATATGCAAAATCCGCGATTAAACTGGATATAAGAGATTTTATTCTCAAGCCGACCGATCCGGTGGAATTGCGGGAAGCCGTGCTTCGAGCGATTGGCGAGATTGAATCGAAACGAACCAAAGAACGGAAAATTGAAAAGCTGCAGCAAATCATTAATAAAAATATTCCTCTGCTTCGAGAGCGGTTTCTTTTCGAACTGGCATACGGCAGATTCCCAGGTGAGCCGGAACTTCATGAGCGACTCCGTTTTTTATCGATGCGGCTGCATGATTACTATGTAGTATTGTTCGAAATCGATAAATATAGAGGATTTATCGCCGCCCATGACGAACAGTACAGACAGGTGGTCCGTCTCGGAATTAGAGAAACATCGGCCTTGTTAAGCGACTCGGGAGAACCGTTCTATTTTCTTGAATTGGATGCAAATCTTTTTCTGTTTGTCATCTCCGGTTTGGAAGTGATGTCGAAAATAGAAGCGTTTCGTGACGGAGTAACGGAACTGTTCGGTATTTCACTTTCTTTCGGACTGAGTGAACGGACGGCTGATGTCACTCATTTTCGGTCCGCATTTTCTCAGGCCGGAGTGGCACTCAGGTATAAGTTTTATACCGGTATCGGTTCAATCGTGCCGTATCGGGACGTTGCCGATGAAAGTGTTCCCGCTAAACAGTGCATAGTGGATACCGCTCCTCTTGTCGAGCAGGTGACGGCCGGCAATACTGATAAGGTCAAGACTGAGTTAGGGATGCTTATTAACGCGTTGAAGTGCTGTAAGGGCGGCTCCGTGGAATATGTCAAAAACGTTGCCTCTGAAATCGTTATTATATTGGAACGGTACCTCTTTACAAACAACTATTCCTCGTCTATTCCTCCTCAAGGGTATGAATTGCTTAATGAAATCGCGAAGAGTAGAACATTCAACGCTTTAGAAAATCTCCTGACCGGATATACCTTGGAAATAACCGAAGCTATTCAGGAAAATCATAGACAGAAAAACAGCAGTCTTGTGCGAAAGATAACCGATTTTATTTCACGCAATTACCACAAGGCAATTAAACTCGACGATTTGGCGAATGTTGTTTACAAGCATCCGAAATATCTGAGCCGCCTTATAAAACAGGAGACGGGAAGCAATTTCTCCGATATTCTGCTCAAGGTACGGATGGAGAAGGCAAAAGAACTTCTTCTCAAAAATGAATTGAACATTTCAGAAGTCGCCTACAACGTGGGGATTAACGATCCCCACTATTTTAGCAAGATATTTAAAAAATATTTCGATTTGACTCCGACTGAATACAAGCTTGGAGAAATTCCTGTATCGGAAGAGGCTTGAAGCAACAAAAACATGTTTCATTGTGACATTGTAACTATTTTCAACCGATTGGTTACTTTTTTCCATTGCCAACCGGATTACTTCTGTGAGATAAAGAGGAAACTATTTAAATCCATAGGAGGATCAAAATGAAGAGAATAGTTCTCATTCTTACCGTACTCTTCTGTGTGTCCGCGATCGGCTTTGCCGGAGGACAGCAGGAGGGAGGAGCATCCGGAGAAGAGACCATTACGTTACGCTATTGGGACACCTACAATGAGGTTGAAGATGACGTAATGGGTAAGTGGGTCCAGAGTAACGTTGAGATGTATCAAGCACAGAACCCCAACGTTAAAATCGAACTTACCAACACCCCCAACGGAGACCAGTACCTGAACAAAATCTCTACCGAGATTGCGGCTAACAACACTCCCGATGTTTTCATGACCTGGGTGGCCGGTAGACTGGAACCGTTTGTTGAAGCCGGAAGAATCGAACCGTTAAACAGCTACTTGGAAGCAAGTCCAGTGCTTCAAGAGACCATCAACAAAGACAACTGTTCCGCGACAACGTTCGATGGTAAAATCTATGCATTTCCGACTGAGCTGGCTGGAGAGGTTGTCTACTATAACAAAGCTGTTTACGCCGATCACGCGCTTGAACCGCCCGCGACATGGGAAGAGTTGATGAATGTCATCAAAAAATTCAGGGGCGCGGATATGAATCCTTTTTCGCTTGCCAACAAAGATCCGTGGCCCGGGACAATTCCCTATATGGCTATTTTTCATAAACTGCATGGCCCGGAAGAATATAAGAAGACCAATTTTGAGAAACAGGCCGTTTTTAATACCGAACCGTATGTCGAAGCAGCCGAATACTTAGTTCAACTGGTCGAAGCAGGCGCCTATCCGAAAAACTTCAACAGTCTTGAAGGTAACGAAGGTGTCACCATGTTTCGGAACGGCCAGGCAGCGATGCGATATTGCGGTACCTGGGAACTTCCCGACCACATCAAAGCGTTGGGAGACGACCTCGACATGATGAACTGGGTATCCATGCCCAACGGTAAGGGGCAACGTAACGGAGGATGGCTGCAGCTGCAAAACAGGGCGTACGCGATCGGTTCTTCTTCGGAATTAAAGGACCAATC
>CAZJBZ010000402.1:0-4013 GCA_964543975.1 uncultured Spirochaetales bacterium | reverse complement strand
CGATAATCCGCCGTTTTTCCTCTTCGACCGCCTGCAGCACGAATAGCGGAGGAGGAAAGAGTATCTTGCTTCGGCTCGCGACGGTTATCGGCAGGATATTGAAATGGGGCGACACATTCGAGGTGTATGCCGAAAAAACGGGGGAGGGCAGGATATGAGTCCAAAAAAGGTCATTCTGATTCTCGGAGCCGGAATCATGCAAATTCCCGCCATTACAAAGGCAAAAGAAAAGGGCTGGTACGTCGCGGTCGCAGACGCGGACGATCGGGCGGCGGGAAGACCGCTCGCTGACCGGTTTGACCGGGTCGACTTAAAGGACGAGGAGGGGATGGTACGGCTGGCAAAGATATTGAAGAGTGAAACAGGATTGGATGGTGTGTTTACCGCGGGCACCGATTTTTCGGCAACCGTCGCTAAGGTGGCTGAAGTATGCGGGCTGCCCGGAATCCCGTATGAAACGGCTTTAAACGCCTCAAATAAGGCGAGAATGCGTTCGGTGTTCAGCCGCCGCGCTATACCCTCACCCTCGTTTTTCGAGTGCACGCGGGAACTCTTTCAGAATGAAAAGACTATCGAACAGATTGTTCACGCTGTAGAATTTCCGGCGGTGGTAAAGCCTGTGGATAATATGGGTGCCAGAGGCATCCGGAGGGTCGATACCGTCGATGAGCTGGTTCCCGCCCTATCGGAGGCGATACGCAGTTCAAAAAGCGGGACCGCGATTGTGGAAGAGTACATGGACGGTGCGGAGTACAGTCTCGACGCCCTCATATACAACGGAGAGATCACGCTGACCGGTTTAGCCGACCGATATATCTGCTATCCTCCCTATTTCGTCGAAATGGGTCATACAATTCCCGCCAACGGTTCGGAGAGTACGCTTGCGGAAGTAACCGGCCTCTTTTTTAAGGGAATAGAGGCTTTGGGCCTTACAATGGGGGCCGCGAAAGGGGACATGAAAATGACGTCGAAAGGGCCCATGGTTGGTGAAATCGCGGCCAGATTATCGGGCGGCTTCATGTCCGGCTGGACCTACCCTTACTGTTCCGGTGTCGATTTAACGGGAGCGGCACTCAATATTGCAGTGGGACATCCACCAGGCGATCTCTCGCCCCGTTGGGATAAGGTTTCTTCGGAACGGGCGTTTATTTCTATCCCGGGGATCGTCGATGAGATCGTCGGTACGGATAAGGCCGAAACCCTTCCCGATGTTGAAGAGCTGTTTGTTCGGTGTGAAGCGGGTTCCGAGGTGGTATTCCCGAGAAACAATGTTGAGAAATGCGGTAACGTGATTGCGGTCTCCTCATCCAGGAACATGGCTGAGACACGAAGTGGAGAGGCTTGTGCCTCAATAATCGTTCGTCTTTCTCCCGCGGAAAGGTCGACTCTGGAGTTTCTTCTTCGCGGAGCGGAAAAGTGGGCGCCGGACGCGTTCTCCCTGGAAATTCCGGAAAACAGGAACGCTTTCGAAAAGATGCCGTGGTTCGGTCCTTCCGTTTTGGCAGCGGTGACGGAACCTGTAACCGTTGCCGCGCTTCCGGATGCGGGAGGGGAGAGGGACGTTGATTGGAACGGCCGCACCTTGCGGGAAACAGTGTTGCTTCTAGAAAAAGTGGGCGGCATCCGTTTTGTGGATGCTATGGGTCCGTTTATCGGGGGAAGGGCGTTCTGGCGGACGGTGATTCGAGGCGGCGTTCAGGGAGGACTCTGGTTTGCCGATACTGTAAGGTACTGTGTTCGTCATAATCGCTCACCGGAGGAGCTGTTCCAACCATGAAGACACTTCTGAAATTTTTATGGTTTGTTTTCGTTCTACTCGTTCAGCCGCTCTATGGAGAAACGGCCCTTCCCGGTTTTCTCGAAGAACAGAATATCGAACTACGGTGGCATCCGTTCCGCCAAATGGGCGTACTTGTTAAAAACGACAAACGGGTTGTTTTTAGTCCGGAAGACCCCTGGATACTGATCGATTATAAGGAGAGAATAAAGTGCGAGCCGTTGTACTATAGGGAGGGGACGATTTATCTTCCCGAAACGACGGTAAAAAGGTTGGAAACCGTCTTTTCCGGGCCGGTTGAAGAGAATACCACTCCTCGTATAGCCGCAATTTTGATAGATCCGGGACACGGTGGAAAAGACCCCGGTGCCGTCGGGACCTACTCCGTAAACGGCAAAGCGGTCAAAGTACGCGAGAAGGATGTCGTCCTGAAAGTAAGCGTGGAAATCTACCGAATGCTTTCCGCGAAGTATCCTCGTAAAGATATTATAGTAACGAGGACCGGAGATACCTTTCCAAGTCTTGAAGACAGGGTCGAGATGGCAAATCAGGTACAGCTTAAACCGCTTGAAGCCGTCATTTTCGTTTCAATTCACGCGAACGCGTCGTTAAACAAGAAAGCTTCCGGTTTTGAAGTGTGGTACCTGCCCCCGGAATATAGGCGTGATCTCTTGGAACCTGAATCGGTAGAGGGAGAACATGAAGAGATTTTGCCTATTCTCAATACCATGCTTGAAGAGGAATATACCGTTGAAAGCATCCTCTTGGCGAAAAATATTGTTAACGAGCTTGACGGATTAGTGGGAGATGTGAGCCCGAATCGGGGGCTTAAAGAGGAAATCTGGTTTGTGGTCCGAAAAGCGAAGATGCCTTCGGTGCTTGTCGAACTCGGGTTTGTCACAAATAAGGAAGAGGGATTGCGTTTGATCGACGATGGATACTTGAAGAAACTCTCTTTGGGAATTTATAATGGCATAAGCAGCTTTATCGAGCAGTTTGAAAAGACAGGCGGTTTTACGACGGTAAAGTAAATTGAACGGAGGTAATCAACCCGATTTTGAAAGAACGAAGAATCTCTATAGCGAAGACAATTATCCATCTTATCCATGATAATTTAACTTTGGGTGTTGCAGTACTCTTTTCCGTCTCTCTTCTCTTATCGTTGGTCTTTTTCTTTGTCTTTGAGTTCAATATAGTAAAGAGGGTTTTCTTTTTTCCAAACGATGTTACCGGAGAGTTAAACGGCGAAGTACGAAAACTTCACCGGAGTAAAGACGATGAAGAGAATATAACCCTGTTCGTGAAAGAAATTACGCTGGGACCGGGCCGGTTTGAAAATAAGCCGATTATCCCTCGGAATACCACCCTTAACACGGTCATCTTGAGAGATAATAACCTTTATTTAGATTTTAGAGAAAATATTTTTTTCCCGCAAAGACGGTCTCATGAGGAAATGGAAAAAATTGAAAAAGTATTGCGTGAGTCGATTAAGTTTAACTTCCCTTTTATCGATACAATAACTATCACTATTAATGGGCAAATACCTCGACACGGAGGTACAAATGATATTGGATAAATCAGGATGCATAAAAAAAATAAAAATCGTTGACAAATTTTATGCATTCTGTATAATTTTAGACAAATAAGGTAATTATGTGAAAAGGAGTTTTGGATGAAACGTATCGCCATTCTTCTAACAATTGGTCTATTGTTTGTAAGTTTTGCAGTTTTTGCGGAAGAATCAGTTTTAATAAATTTCTCCGAGCTTGAAGCTGATATCGCAGTCGGAGACGCGGAAGATCCCAATGAAAATGAAGCGACCCTTATCGATTTCAGCGATAAGGCGGGAACGGGTTTTACCGAAGAAGAGAAAGCAATGATGAAAACATCTCTTGCTTTAGATAATTGGGAGGTCCACCTTGCTTCATCTTCCCGCACCGTATTTAATCTCGCCCATTCCATGACGAGAGAAGTGCCGGTAAGAGAGGACGCGAAAAGGTTTGCCGGAGAAAACGTGTTGGGCGTCCGTATCCATTTTCCGACGGAGCCGTTCAATTCATGGGCAATGGTAAGGCCGCCTTTTGAAATACCCTTCTATATGCGGAAAACCATTGTACAGGACGATGGGACCATCGTGCCGGACGAGGAAGATACTCAGCGGACTAAATTCGACGGTTTTGGCGTTGTCAAGAATGTGGGTGTCATAAAACAGGTGTCCATGAATGTTTTGGGATTA
>CAZJBZ010000401.1:0-4034 GCA_964543975.1 uncultured Spirochaetales bacterium | reverse complement strand
AGCCACCACCGGAAGAAACCCCTTAAGGCAAAGCCTAACTGTGACCACCACCAAAAGTGGTGGCTTTTGCTTTAGTAAAGCCGAAGACGATTGTTTAAATCCTGTGGACAACTCTTCAAAAAGTGAAACCAACATCCGTTCTCCGTCAAAAAAATTTTTTTTTATGAAGCTAAACCCGTTTACTTTTGTTAAGCAGTTATTTTATATCTCTTTATATTATAAAGAAATGGTAATATAATGTTTTTTCTTTCCTTCTTTAAAAAAGACCATTTATCGTTTCATATAAAAAAATAGCAAATAGGTAAAGAATAATAAAATACAACATGCTTGTGGATAAGTTGTGTTTTTGTTGAGTATAATATCGTTGAAACAGAGTTACTGATATGATATGCTACCGATAATGTGAAACGGTTATTTTCTCATTTTTTACTATTTCTTTGTACCGTCACGCTTTGTATCGTTTTTGTCGGTCTGTTTACTCTTTTTTACACCCTCAATAGTGAATTCACTCTAAACGATCGAATAAAAGAAATCTTCTCAATATCCGTTTTGCTTGCCGTAACACTATTTATCTTTAAAATGAAGGATATCGAGAAGGGCCGGTTTTCTCATTTCATTGTATTATACTGTACGACAGTAGTACTCTTTTATTTAGGTTTCCACCTGTTTCAATCACCAAAAGAAGGGTCGATTAATACAATTCCAATTGAACAATTCTCTACGGACAAAGTCCCCTCGAAAGCGGACATCTTCTTCCCTCCCCAATCACTTCATGCTTTCTTTGAAGACATTAACTATTTTGCGTACCGGATAAAAGAAGTTCAAAAAAACGGCGGAGGTGAGGCCGCACTATCTTTTAATACCCGTTTCCTTTTCTTCTGTTTTATTGTTCCCTTCTATATGGTAAGCGGGCTCTTTGCGTCTCGTCTATCGGTATGGAACGGCTTCAATGTGTTTCTCTGCGTGGTTCTTTTTCGAGGACTATTTTTTTCCTATCATTTCTTTTCAGACGGTTCTTTTAGAGAAATTGGAGCAACCGCATCCGAAACAATAGAAACTTTTTTTCCGGAACTCATGGTCCTCCTCATAGGAGTACTTCTCTTTCTCATCTTTATCGTCGAGATAACCGGAAAGCGGGAAAAAAGGGTAGACAGTGAATAAACCGGTCGGCGCTACCATCTTTTTTATCATTTTGCTTTATTGTATAGGGTTTCTCGTTTTTTTCCTCTTCTCAATTCTCACTTTCCCGGAAAACACCATAGATCGTGTCTATTTTTTCTCGTGGTTATTCGATAACAGCCTCGATCTTTTTATTGAAGCCTGCTTTTCTCTTCATATAACGGCAATCCTCTTGATTTTCTCTCTGCTCATTCCGGTCACTCGGCTGCGATTGATGGATCGAGACGATAGTACAATGGTACCGGTTCTTAAAAAATTTGTGATCGTTTTTCTCTGTTTTACGCTGGTTTTTGCTTTCTTGAGAGAAGCGATCAATCCTCAGATTGATAAAAGAGAGAAAAAGAGGGTTCAAACATCGGCATTACTTGAACAATTTCAAGAAAGAGCGGAACAATTCTACAAAGAAGGTAAATTCGATGAAGCGATCACCTATATATCGTACTATCGGACCTACATACCCAACAACGCGAATATCGAAGCACTCCACTCCGCTCTTATTCGAAGAAAAAGTGAATTGCCGAAAAAGAAACAGCAGTCTCATGTGACCACCGAAACTGAAAAGTCTCTTCCCTCTTTTAGTCGAAAACAACATGCCTATGAAGAATTCCTTCATGGAGACACGATCACGTCATACTATCTTTTCAAATCATTGGCTGACGACTACCCCGACGATGCTGATATTGTCAAGTATCTACACATGGCGGAAGAAAAACTTAAGGAGCAAACTTTTTTTCTCTCCGAATTTCCAAAAACTGAATTATATCCGGGCATCCGGCGTATTTCTTTTATCAATGAAGAAAGAACGGAACAAACAGAAACGATTCATATTGAAAAAATGGTTGAAAGGAACGGCACCTTCTATTTTGAAGATATCGAAATAGTGACTAGAGATAAAAATGGTGAAACCGTTTCTCACTTAGAAGCTCCCTACGGAAAGTATAAAGACGGCAAAATTATCATGCTCTGTCTAGATAAGGAACAAGAACGACTGTTTCCACCAAAAATGAAGGTAGTTGACGGTGA
The DNA here is from genome assembly GCA_964543975.1 of uncultured Spirochaetales bacterium. Lineage (GTDB taxonomy): Bacteria > Spirochaetota > Spirochaetia > SPDA01 > CAZJBZ01 > CAZJBZ01. Next base: position 1,832 of record CAZJBZ010000401.1, on the reverse strand, counting down.
GAAGGATCAAATTCCTTCCGCTCTATCACTTTCTCTTCCCCCCCGCCTGTTGCATTACTACAGTGAAGATGTGAAGCAATCAAAATTGGGCCTTCCTGAATTGTGGGAGCTTCGTTCTCTTTACAAACGAGAAGGGCAAATAAAACGTGATGCGGTAAACATGGAAATTATAAACCGTTTGGCACGCCTTTTCTCTTTTTTCATTCTCTCGTTTATGGTACTTCCCTTTGCTTGGCAGCTACAGGTTAAAGATAAAGGAAAACCGCTTTTGGCGCTTCTCTTCATTCCGTTCTTTCCCTTTATCCTCCATAGAATTATTGCTCTCTATTTATACGGCCACAGGCTTTTGTTCGGGACCGTCTATATGGCGACCACCTTCCTTATATGCCTTATCTCCCTTGTTTTCTTTCAAGGAATTCTTCTCTTTTTTAGTTTCTATTGCATTCTGAGGCATCTTCATAAGAATTCCTGAGCAGTATTGGCTTCGGTTGAGCACGGGAGGTGAGAACCGGCCCTATTTTTACGTTTTTTCTTTGTCCCTCGTTATCCGTGCCCCCAGATTGATGAGTTGTTCCGGGAGATTTTCATATCCTCTTTCAATTTGGTAAACATTATGGATAACACTAGTGCCTTCGGCACAGAGAGCGGCGATGACTAATGCCATACCGGCCCGTACGTCCGGGGAAACCAAATCCGATCCTTTCAGTCTGGAGGGCCCGCTTACAACCGCTCTATGAGGATCACAGAGAATAATTTTTGCTCCCATGCCGATTAGCTTGTCTACAAAAAACATTCTCGATTCAAACATTTTTTCGTGGATCAGCACCGTTCCGTCGACCTGGGTTGCAACAACCGTAATAATACTAATCAGGTCCGGAGGGAAACCGGGCCAGGGAGCATCATCGATTTTGGGTATCATCCCTCCCAAATCGGTTTCTACCCTCAACTCTTGGCCTGCCGGAATTCGAATCGCTTTTTTATCCGTCTCCCAGTGAATACCTAACTTATTAAACGCAATGCGGGTCATCCGAAGATGTTCCGGATTGATATTCTGTATCTCGAGTTCTCCCCGTGTTACGGCGGCCAATCCAATGAAGGACCCGACTTCCATAAAATCAGCCCCTAATTTGAATTCACATTCATGGAGCTTTTTCACCCCTTCTATTCGGAGGATATTCGAGCCAATTCCGATTATTTTTGCTCCCATACAGTTGAGCATTGAACAAAGGTCCTGAACATGCGGTTCTGAGGCTGCATTAAGAATGACCGAGTCGCCTTCGGCTAAAACCGCCGCCATAACCGCGTTTTCAGTCGCCGTAACCGAGGCTTCATCGAGGAAAATATCCCTTCCGACAAGTTTGTTTGACGTAAGTTTGAAAAAACTATCCATCTCTACTCGCGCGCCGAGTTCGGAAAGAGCGAGAAAGTGGGTATCCAATCTCCGTCTACCGATTACGTCTCCTCCGGGCGGCGGCAGAATGACTTTTCCGGTACGTGCCAGAAGTGGTCCGGCAAACAAAATCGATGCACGAATATCATTGGCATGACTACTCGAAATTTCGGATGATTTTATGTTTTTTGTGGTGATCTTGTACTTTCCGGAACCATCCTTCTTCACCTCAGCTCCGATAGATTCCATAATTTGAAACATTACGGCAACATCTTCTATTTCAGGTACGTTCTTGAGAACAACAGTCTCGTTAGTCAACAGAGCTGCTGCAATACAGGGAAGAGCCGCGTTTTTATTTCCATGTGCTGAAATTTTCCCTCGAATGGGAAAACCACCCTCTATGCAATATTTATACATACTTCAACCTATTTCAAAACATCCG
>CAZJBZ010000400.1:0-4042 GCA_964543975.1 uncultured Spirochaetales bacterium | reverse complement strand
CTTCGCTGTCCAGACCGAAAGCCCCGGCTCTGGTATAAAAGTTCTGTTCTCCGGAACGAAGGACGAAGAATCCATCACCTTGGATGGCTATATCGGTCATCTTTCCCGTAGTCTGCAAAGACCCTTGGGTGTGAATGGTATCGATTGATGCCACCGTCATACCCAGCCCCACCTGTTTGGGATTAACACCACCGACTTCGTTTGTGGGTCGAGACGCACCGGACATGGTCTGGGAAAGCATATCCTGAAAGTTGACCCTTCCCTTTTTAAAACCGATCGTATTTACATTTGAGATATTATTTCCTACAACATCCATGCGAATCTGATGGTTTTGCAGTCCGGACACACCGGAATACAATGATCGCATCATACTGCTGCCTCCTTAATTCTTGACCTTTTCAACGCTTGAAAAATCATAATACTTTCCATTAACCAGTAATTGGGGGAACTCTCGTCCGACAACTTCTTCGACAACACCGGTCACCGTCTGCTCGCCCGCCGTCACCTCGACCGTTTTTCCGATCAGGCCGTACGCTTGACTGCCTAGGAGAAGAGAATGCAGATTTGAAAACTCTTTACTCATATTCGTCATCTGTTCCAATGTGGAGAATTGAGCCATTTGTGCTATAAACTCTTTATCTTCCATCGGTTTTGTCGGGTCTTGATGAGAAAGCTGCGTTATTAAAAGCTTGAGAAAGTCGTCTTTTCCCAATTCATTCTCCGTCTTGCGCGCACCGCCTAAGGCCGTGTTAAAACTATTGACCTGGTGCTTCACTCTCTCAAGCTCAGTTCCGCTCAAAATCGCAGAAAAATCCATTTTCCCTCCAAAAAATTATACTACCAAATTTATGTTGCCTTCATAATCGAGCATTGAATATCCGGTTTCGGCCGAATGTCCCTCCGCTCTGTCCACCGTCGTCGGTACCGTAGTCGGTTTATTCATTTCCCGTCTTTCTTCACCCTTCTGTTGGTTGCCGACACTGACATCCAAACCGGCGGTTTCGAATCCTTCATGTCGAAAAGCCCTATACAACGATTCGAGATTGTGCTCGAAGGCCTCTTTTACATTTATATTTTCGACAATTATCCTGCCGCCTATATTATTATCTTGCAGATTTAACGTAATTCGTATATTGCCCAATCGTTCAGGTTTTAACATTAAATGGATTTCTCCGCTGTTTTCATTTTTTAGAATGATCGAAGCCTGTTTTACAATCTCTCCGTTACCCGTCTCTCTTAGATATTTAAGCAGCGAACTCTGGTCCTGGGCGGATAGCGAAGTCTGAGTATTCGTTCGAAAGGATTGATTTTCAGCCGTCTTCATAGAAAAAAAACCGTCTTTACGGTCAACCGCGGTCTGTAATTCATCAACTGCCGCCTCTTTTGCCGCGAACTCTTTTTGGAAGGCGGTCTTATCGGCATCTCGGGTTACCGGCGCAAGATTACTTCCCTTTGCTGTTTCTTTGTCTCCCGCCTTTCTGCCGTCAATGATAGAGATAGTGCCTCTTTTACCTTTGGATAGCAAATTTTTTGCTTCTTCAGTAGTCCCTTTTCGGCTCAACTTCTTTGCAATTTTGTTGAGATCACCCGTCTGTATAATGACGACATTCTCTTTTCCATTTTCGGGACCCGTGCTTCCGGTAAAGCTCTCTGCCGAAACAAGGACGCTTTTTTTAGCCACCTTTCCGTTTTCAAAGGCTTCACCGGTACTACTCTTTACCTGATCGGTATTAAGGCTCAGCTCGATCGAACGGACAATCTTAGCAATTCCTTTACCTTCGCCGGTTTCTATTGCCGTTAATGGCGCGGTATCGGTCCCTTCTCCACTTCCCTTCACGCGTAATTCGGTTTCGGAACGCTGCTGCTCATGGCCCGTTTGTATTGCTTCTTTAGACTCCTTTGCCTGTAGCAAGACGCGAGAGAGTTTGCTGAAAAGGAGTTCCCCCTTTTCAATACCTTTAAGGCCCTTAACGACCTCTGTACCCTTCTCGGTCCCTTTGGACTCATCATCCTGTTTTCCAAGACCAAGGTCCTTTCCCTCTGCTCCTGCAGCATCTCCCGATTTAACCGCCTCGATGATGGCGTGAAGGATATCGGTGAAGTTTTCTTCCTCGTTATTCTGCTTCTGTTCGGAAACATCCGCTACTTTATTTTCTGAGACTTTCTGAACATTTTTTTGCGCCGTTAATTGGGCAAATTCTATTTCCACATCATACTCCGTCGTCCTCAGGCGGTTTTTTGACCATTTTCCGCTGCAGCCGTGCCGCCCGCTCGGCATTTTGGTCCGCCATCAAAGAAAACCAGTAGGAAACCAAAGACTGCTCTCCGGCTTCTTCGGCGAGCCGCTCAGTTGTCCGTAGAATATCGATCAATTCCTGGTCTTCCATGTTCAACATGATATCTACCGCATTCTCCGGAGGCATTCCAACCAGATAGTTGGAAATCTGCTCCACGTTCGTTCTTTTATTTTCGTACAGTCTTGTTCTGGCGTTAAATGATTTTTCTTTATCGTCCAGAGCTTTTTCCCTTTCCATCAGTGCTTCCGCTTTCTGTTCTATTTCGCGCTCCATGTGTAAAAGCTCCTCTTTCCGCTTATCCAATTTGGAAGCACGGACAGCCAGGGCCTCCCACTGCTTGGCAAACCGTTCCTCTTCCAACAGAAGGGGGGCTTCTATATCTTCAATTTCGGTCCGTTGTCCTCGTCCGATGAGCGAAAGCAACGGAGCAAGCGTCCCTTTGGCATCGATGAAACCGAGGAAATCAAACCAGAGCAGCCCGCCGAAAACGAGAGCTATTATGAGAAGTAAAAAAACAATAATTCTGGGAAAAGCACCTATCGTACTGCCTGCCATTTTCCTCTCCTTCCTTTCACCGGAAAAGGGCGGAATTGGTATCGTCCACCTGTTTCATCTCTTCCTTTTTCGCCTCTCTGTAGTAACTTTTTGCCTGTCGTTCCTTTAATTTGTCCAGGATTTTTCTATTTTTTGAGGCTTCCACATAGTCGTGCTGAATTTTTTCTCGTTCAATGGTTTTTTCCGCCAAAATTCTCTGTTTCTCTTTTGTTCTTTGATCCAAACGAAGCATATAATGTTCAGTATCGGTTAAATAGGTAATCTCTTTTATGCCGTATTTATATCGATTATGGAGGGCGTTTGCTTTTTCGCGCTGGATTCTTCCAATTTCGTTCTCTAAGGAAAGACAAATTCCTGAAATCTCGGCAAGCTTCAGCTCCCACTCTCGTTCATGGTAACGTCGTATGGTGAGAAGCCGTTCGAGCCTAAACCGAAACCGCTTCATACTCTATCTCCTCGGGCGGAATGGCAATTCCGCTGATCTCTTGGGCCCGGGCGAAGGTACTCTCAATTTCCGCCTTCTCTTCGATCTTCTGTCTTAGAAAGGTATTTATCCCGGGCATTTTGTCGATAGATTCATCAATGTCGGGATTACTCCCCTTGACGTAGGCACCGACATTGATAAGATCTTCGGCGTCTCGATAAACAGCTATGCGACTCTTCAAATACCCTGATGCCTCTTGCGTCTTTGGGCCGGTTATTTTAACTCCCAATCGGGAAATACTCTGTAGTACGTCAATGGCCGGATAGTGGTTTTTCTCAGCCAAGGAACGGGAAAGAACGATATGACCGTCCAAAATACCCCGTACATTATCGGCAATCGGTTCATCCATATCATCCGCGTCCACTAAAATGGTATAAAAACCGGTAATTGTGCCTTTTTCCGAGGTGCCGCACCGTTCTAATAACTTGGGCATTGTTGAGAAAACCGATGGTGTAAACCCTCGGGTTGCCGGTGGTTCCCCAACCGCGAGACCTATCTCTCTCTGCGCACGGGCGAAACGGGTCACGCTGTCAAAAAGAAGCATGACATCATTGCCCAACTCTCGAAAATACTCAGCTATCGTGGTTGCGACATACGCGCCGCGAATCCTGGAAAGAGGCGGACTATTAGAAGAACTGACCACAATAACGGAACGTCGTAAGCCCTCCGGGCCCAAATCGTTCTCAATAAACTCCCTGTCTTCTCT
>CAZJBZ010000399.1:2280-4110 GCA_964543975.1 uncultured Spirochaetales bacterium | reverse complement strand
CTGTTGGCATAATGAAAGGAAAAAATGTAACGCATATTGCTTCTCCAGCCAATATGGTATCAGGCTTAATGAATGATTTATTTGAATATTTAAAAAAAGATGATGATTTAGAAATAATAAAAAGTTGCGTATTTCATTATGAAATGGAATTTATACATCCATTTGAAGATGGAAACGGTCGAATTGGGCGGTTCTGGCAAACAAGAATCTTAATGAATGTAAATCCAATATTTGAATATGTCCCGATAGAGAAATTAATAAAAGAGAATCAGAAAGAATATTATAATGCTTTAGAAATAGCCGATAACACAGGAAAATCTACTGTATTTATAGAATTCATGTTGAATATGATAAACCAAACATTAAAAGAGACAATAAATGAAGCATCACCAAAAAATCCAGTTTTTGAGAAGAGGACAAAGGTAGCATTACAAAAACTTCAAGGTTGGTTCGATCGAAAAAAATACATGGAAATATGCAAAGGAATCTCAAGTGCAACAGCAAGTAGAGATCTTAAAGAATTACTAAAACAAAGAAAAATTGAATCAACAGGAACAGGTAGAATGACAAAATATCGAAACAGAAATGGATAACAAACGCATGCAACTAACAAAATCTTTGTCACACATTTTGCTTGCGCAAAATATGCGCCAACCCTTCGGGTCGATTTTGCAGCTGATGCGGACACATTATGTGCCATCCATATAGACGGGAGATGAATACAATATATGTCTCTTGAAGAGCAAGTACTGGGAAAAATCAAGACAGAGCCAGGGCAGCTCGCACGCAATATAGCCTCAGAGTTCGGCGTCGACAAAAACACTGTTAACAGTGTTTTGTACGGCAAGCTGAATGGACTCGTTTGGCAGGATAAGAGATACCGTTGGTATCCTAAGGATCAGCCCCGCCAACAAGATACGGAGAAGGCTGCGCAATATGAGAATACGCAACTGGCTAAGCTTGCTCGCTACTACTTGGCATGTATGGGCCGAGATGAGGGTGGGGTTTCTGTTTTTGCAGCGAACCAATACGGCGATTTGGACTATGCGGAACTGGAAGAGTTGCCGTCTCTCAACAACGGTAGCCTCTTTCATGGGCCGGAGGCTCAACGCCTGCTTGGTAAAATTCGTAAGGATCGCTCCCGGCTGGCGATGTATCTGGGGTATCCTTGCACCCTGAAGTTTGTTCAGTCGAAGAAGTCCAATTGGTCCGGTTATTTTGTTGAGCCATTATTCCTTTTTTCTGTAGAGCTGGATTCTCAACCCGGGGCACAACCGAAGATCGATCTGACATTTCCTATCATCAACCAGTCAGTTCTAAAGCGCTTCACCAATGTAGATCGTGAAGCATTGATGGATGAACTGGTACAGCTTGAGGATGAGCTGGGGTTGAGTGGCGAGATTGAACCACCAGAACTTGATGAACTCGCGCATCGTCTAGGCGCGGTGCGTCCCGAGTGGCCCTGGATTGAGTCATGTGATCCGGACAATATCGTTACGAATCCCCCCTGACACAGATGGACGGGGAAGGCATCTATAACCGGGCTGTACTGATTGTAGGGGAACGTTCGCCCTTTACCCAGGGCTTGGAATCTGAGCTCAAGGCGCTCGCCGGATTGCAGGCGTCTCAGTATCTAGATACCGCATTGGGGCAATGGATCAGCGGAGAGATACCGGCAACGGCAGACGAGTCGGCAAGTGCACTGATCGAGGTACTGCCCCTTAACTCCGAACAGCGACACGCGATCCTGCGGGCGCTGAATCAGAATCTGACAATCATTACCGGTCCGCCGGGAACCGGTAAATCCCAGGTAGTTACGGATCTCTTACT
>CAZJBZ010000399.1:0-2270 GCA_964543975.1 uncultured Spirochaetales bacterium | reverse complement strand
TTGGCAGGGAAAACGAGTGCTCTTCGCCAGCAAAAATAACAAGGCTGTAGATGTAGTCGAAGTTCGGTTGAACAATCTGGGCCATAGACCAATTCTTCTGCGTGTTGGTTCAAACCAATATCAGACGAAGCTGGCGGAATATCTGTTGGGATTGCTATCCGCGACATCGACGGCGGACGATCAATCGGTCTTTAGTGAAAGTTGGGATATTCATAAAAGGTTTGAGGAGAAACTCAAACGTCTTGATGACGATTTGGGATGTATCGTCGAGTTGCGTAATCAGGTCGACGCATTGGAGCGTGCCGCTGAGGAAGCACGAAGAGAGCTACCAACAGAAACCTTCACTTTCTTGAAGAACTCCGGAGTTGAAGAAATTCAGTCCGTTGCGGCCAGGTTTCGCGATGCGTTGCGTAATGCAACGCGCGCCGGGCAGCCATTTTTGACGCGGTTGCTGTGGGGGTTCATTAAAAAAGAGCGTTTTAATGAACTGGAAAGAACAGCGTCTGGCCTGGGAGCGGTTCTAAGCCTGCTCGCGGTCTTTCCGCCTAATGATCAGCCAACTGACGATTCCATTACTCAGTGGCACGGGTTTGAAGATGTGCTTACGGCTAGGATCGAGCTTGCTAAACGTATTCGCGAATATACGAGGGTGCTTCGAGAGCTCCAGGCCGCTAGGCCCATGGAATCCATCGCCCAGGAACAGGCCGACCTTATCGGGCAGTTAGCGAGCAACGCAGAAGCACTCTGGAAGAATTGGCTGCGGTTGCAGCCGTCGAAACTTTCTCAGCCGGACCGCACTTTGCTGAGCAAATACAGCGCCTTGCTGAAGATGGTAATCGAGACTGGCCCGGACGCGAGATTGGGAAGAGATGTGTATAGACAGTATGCAGGGTTGTTCCCAAAAGTGGCCCACTTATTACCATGTTGGGCTGTGACATCACTGTCGGCGCGAGGAAAGATTCCATTCGAGGCAGGATTTTTCGACTTGGTTGTGTTCGATGAGGCGAGTCAGTGTGATATCGCATCTGCTTTGCCGTTGCTTTACCGGGCGAAGGGGGCAGTGGTGATTGGTGATCCTAAACAGCTATCGCATATCAGCGGATTGCGACGAGGACAAGACCGGCAGCTATTGGAGAAGTATGACTTGGTCGCAGGATATGCTAATTGGGCTTATTCATATAACTCGCTATTCGATCTGGCAGCCGGTATGGCGGATGGTGGAGATATTGTCAGTTTGCGAGACCACCACCGGAGCCATGCCGATATCATAGAGTTTTCCAATCGATTCTTCTATGAAGGCCGCCTGCGTGTATCGACACGTTACGAAAACCTCAAGTTTCCGGGAAACAATGGTGCGGGGGTGCGCTGGGTACATATTAATGGGAAAACCAGTCGCCCTAGTGCTGGGGGCGCAGTAAACCCATCGGAGGCGGATGCCGTTGTACAGACTCTCAGGCGTTTAGTGGTGGAACAAGGCTACCGCGGCACTGTTGGCGTTGTGAGTCCGTTCCGGGCGCAAGCAAATTTGATAAGGCAGCAGATTTGTAAGAATACAGAGCTTGAGCAGCGGTTGATCAATGCTGATTTTCTAGTTGATACCGTACATAAGTTCCAGGGTGATGAACGCGACGTGATGGTATTTTCGCCGGTCCTATCAGATGGTATTTCGCAAGGAGCAATCGGCTTTCTTCGAAATAATGGAAATTTGTTCAATGTTGCGATAACTCGAGCCCGAGCGATGCTGTTGGTGGTAGGCGACCAGCACGCTGCATCACAGTCCGAAGTCGGATACCTACGTGAATTTGCGGCGTATGTAAAAAATTTGGAGCAAGAGAGTGGAGCGCACCGCGAACAACAACTAGAAGACCTTGGCCCGCAATACCCGGTTGTATCAAATTCAGAACGCGTTTCCGACTGGGAACGCATTCTGTATGCCGCCTTATACAGGTCTGGGATTCGAACACTGCCGCAATATCAGGTAGAGAAGTATGCGTTGGATCTGGCCGTTTTTGATGGCGAACGAAAACTCGATATAGAGGTAGATGGTGCACGCTATCACCGAAACTGGACCGGAGAATTATGCCGTAGAGATCAAATTCGGAATCATCGGATGTTTGAGCTCGGGTGGGACGTGATGCGGTTTTGGGTCTACGAAGTAAGAGACGACTTAGATGGATGTATTTCGCGAGTTAAACAGTGGGTTGAAAATGGCGCATAACAAGGCGCTGCACCGGACGGCAATTCCGCTGCGCTCCATTGCCGCCGGTGAG
>CAZJBZ010000398.1:0-4121 GCA_964543975.1 uncultured Spirochaetales bacterium | reverse complement strand
GACCTTTACCCGGTCTTTGCTGAATATTTCCGAAAGCTCCCTTAAAATCTCCTTTTTATACTCCTGTTCCAACTCCTGATTGGTCTTAATCTCTCGTTTTGCCAATTCCAATCTATCGAGTTTTTCCAAGCCCTCAAAATCGTTAAGTTGATTGCCCTTGTGGTCGGAAACGACGATGTTCTCATCGGACAACCCTTCCACCGCCGTCTTGATCAGACGGACCAACCCTTCAACTTTCTTGCGGTTCTCCGCGATATCGGAACCGGGGGTCGGAGTAATAATGATAGAAGCGGAAACCGGATTTTGATCTTCGGTAAACAGGGCGTCTTCAGGCAAAACCAGCGTTACTTTCGCGTCGTCAACGTCCTTCAAAGCTTCAATGTGCTTCTCAATGTTTTCGGTAATGGCCCGTCTCAGATTAACGTTTCGTTCAAAATCGGTTATGGTCCAGCGGTCCATCTTGAAAATATCCCACGGAGATGCTTCAGGCGGAATCATATCTTCCCGAGCTAACACCGCGACCATTCTCTGAGCGGCTCGCTTGTCCTTCACATAGATTTTTCCGTCTTCGGTAATCTGGTGCTCGACGTTTTCCTCATCCAAACGCATCGAGATTTGATTCAACAGTTCGGGATCTTGAATCGGTGTGGTTATGAGCGGCACCATGCTCGGTGTTGAACTAAAGACAATTAGAAAAACAACACCGACAACCGCTCCTCCTAAAATCGCGAAAAGAATGATCTTCTGTACGGTAGACCATTTACTCCAGAGGTTCTTAATCTGTTCAAGAACCTTTTGTAACCATTCGTTCATGTCCCCCCCCAGTGTATGAACTACATTTTATCGTTTATCGAATACTCATTATTTCTCTATAGGCCTTAAGCGCGTTGTCTACAATAGATTTTGTTATGGATAATGAGGTATTCGCCTTTGCTATCGCTATTGAAATATCATGAGCATCGACGCTGTCCGGATCGGTCACCATCTTCTGCATTAATGCGGTTGCCGATTGTTGGGTATCGTTGACCGAATTGAGAGCGTCGGTGAAAAATCCGGCAAAGCCGGTCCCCCCTTTCTCTTCTCCCTTTGGAAGAACACCCCCGGCGGAAAGATGTCGCGGATCGGTCCGCTTCATCGTAATTTGATCGCCTGTAAGTTGGTTAATCGACAAATAATCCATTTTTCATTCTACCTCATAATATCCAACGCTTTCATAAACATCGATTTTGAACCGTTCACAATCGCAACATTTGCCTCGTACGAACGAGAGGCGGAGATCATATCGACCATTTCCTGTACAACATTGATGTTGGGATACTCCACATATCCTTCCCACGGCCCCGTTTTAACCGCGTCGGGATGTTCCGGGTCCCAGACCCGTTTCAGGTCGGCATCAAGGTCTTTTTCAATCTTGGTGATTCTGACCCCTTTTCCCACACCGTTATCAAGCATGTGTGGAAGAAACGGACTCCTCCAGTACGGCTGCGACACCTTGGGCCGAAAGATGACCCGGCTTCGTCTGAACGGCCCCCCTTCGGTTGTCCTGGTGGTGTTCACATTGGCAATATTATTTGAAATAACGTCCAGTCGGGTCCGCTGGGCCGACAAACCGCTGGCCGCCGTATTGATACTGCTGTAGAGTCCCATAGAGTACCTCCTCCTACCTCAACACGATGTTTATTTGGCGGAATTGATTGGAAACCGCGTCAACCATTATATTATAGTGAAGCTGATTGTGGAGTGCGGACATCATCTCCTGTTCCATATCGACATTGTTACCATTATTATCAGAGGTCGTTAAATAATCGAGCACCCGACGCGGGGCAACCGTACGGTAATCAACCGGTCTGAAAAACGGAATGTGCCGTTCATGCGTATATTCTGCAGGCGTCGGTTTTACATTTTCGCTCTCCAGTGCCCGTTTTAACCGGGTCTCGAAATTGACCTCCGTCCTTTTAAAATTAGGCGTATCCGCGTTTGCGATATTATTGGCCAAAACATCCCTCCGTAACAGGGAGACATCCATCGTTCGATGGAGGATATCGACCGTTTTCCCGAAACTGTTATTTAAAAACATTCACATCTCTCCATAACACTTTCTATTCCATATCTTTGCACGCTTTACACGCCTTTTTCCGGCGTACGTTCGCTTATTCTTATTGTCGGTCAATTCTCTACTGTTAATAAGCGTAACGAAGCAATGAATCATAGGATATACCTGCTCAAATCCTGGTCGGCAACAATATCCTTCAATCGTTCATCTACATACTCTCCGGTTATGGTCACCGTCTCTCCTTTTCGCTCCGGAGCATCAAAAGAGACTTCTTCAAGCAACAGCTCCATAATGGTGTGCAGTCTTCGTGCCCCGATATTCTCCGTTTTTGAGTTTACATCGGCGGCTATCTCCGACAGACGTTCGACCGCTTCATCGGTAAACTCCAACGTTACCTCTTCGGTTTTCATCATCTCGACATACTGTTTTATGAGGGCGTTCTGAGGTTGTGTCAGAATTTTTCGGAAATCATCCTTCGTCAATTCGTTTAATTCTACGCGCAGAGGGAACCGCCCCTGTAATTCCGGAATTAAATCGGACGGTTTACTCATATGGAACGCCCCGGCTGCGATAAAAAGGATATGAGAGGTATCTACCATTCCGTATTTCGTATTCACCGTATTCCCCTCGACAATCGGCAGAATATCGCGCTGCACTCCTTCACGTGAGACATCGACACCTGATCGGTTTTCTTTGGCAGCAATCTTGTCAATTTCATCTATAAAGATTATCCCCATCTGTTCCACGCGTTCGCGTGCCAAGTCCGCTACCTGCTCATTGTCGATCAGTTTGTCCATCTCTTGGGCAAGCACAATTTCCTTTGCCTGTTTTACGGTGACGGATTTCTTTTTTTTCTTCCCACCGCCTAACAAATTAGAAATGTTGCCGAAATTCACTCCCATCTCTTCAAAACTGGTTCCGGAAAAAATCTCTATGGAAGGGGAAGCACTTTTCGAAACATTGACCTCGACTGTTTTTTCGTCCAACTTTCCTTCCCGCAACATTTTCCTGAACTTTTCCCGGGTGTCGCTTTTTTCACCCTGAATTAGAGAGATCTGTTTAGAGCCGTTTTCCTCATTCTGTTCGTTCGGTTCTTTTCTTACACCGGGAAGGAGCAGATCAAGGACCGCTTCCTCCGCCCGTATTTCGGCCTCCTCCTTTACATTCTCCTGCTGTTCGGCTTTGACAATGGTCATCGAAACCGACATAAGGTCTCTCACCATCGACTCTACATCTCGCCCGACATACCCCACTTCGGTGTATTTGGTGGCCTCTACTTTTACAAACGGTGCGCCGCAAAGACGGGAAAGTCTTCGTGCAATTTCGGTTTTCCCTACCCCCGTCGGCCCGATCATGATGATGTTCTTCGGCGCGATTTCTTCGCGCAGGTCCTCTACAAGTCTTTGCCGTCGGACACGATTTCGCAGTGCTATGGCAACCGCCTTCTTTGCTTTGTTCTGCCCGATTATGTAGCTGTCCAGTTCTTGAACAATTTCTTTCGGTGTTAACGTATCAATATTCTTCCGTGTTTTCATCTCTACTTCAGCTCCTCCACCACAATCTGTTCGTTCGTATATATGCATATTCGAGAAGCGATCTGTAAAGCCCTCAAGGCAATATCCCGAGCTGAAAGATCGGCGGCATCCAAATAGGCTAACGCGGCCGCGTAGGCGTATGATCCTCCTGACCCGATTGCGATGACTCCTTCTTCCGGTTCCACAACATCACCGGTGCCGGAAATAACCAATATCTTTTCTCTATCGGCAACCAAAAGCATGGCTTCGAGCCGCCGGAGCATTCTATCCGTACGCCACTCCTTGGCCAATTCAACGGCCGATCTTGTAATATCGCCTCCGTACTCTTTCACTTTACCTTCAAAACGGTCGAAAAGGGTAAAAGCATCGGCTGTAGCTCCGGCAAACCCGACGATGATTTTGCCGTCGTAAATCTTACGGACCTTCCTTGCGTTCCCCTTCATCACTGTATTTCCGAGAGTGACCTGCCCGTCACCGGCCATGGCAACTTTCTAGTGTTTAAACACCGCGACCATTGTTGTGCCTTCCATTTC
>CAZJBZ010000397.1:0-4134 GCA_964543975.1 uncultured Spirochaetales bacterium | reverse complement strand
AGCCAAAGCTGCTGATAGACGCAAACCACGCAAATAACGCGACTACCGCACTGCGGATCGGTCTCCTGCTGGAAGAGTACTCGATCGGGTGGTTCGAAGAACCGGTTGTACCCGAAGATCTTGAAGGATATCGGTTTCTCCGGCAGCGGCTATCCATGCCCATCGCCGGAGGTGAAGCTGAGTTTACCCGTTTCGGCTTCCGCAGACTGATCGATGACGGCTGCGTCGATATCGTCCAGCCCGATATTTGTTGCTGCGGCGGTTTTTCCGAATTTCAAAAGATCATCGCCATTGCCTCGAGTTTCGGGGTCTGGGTCATCCCCCATGTCTGGGGGTCCGGAATTGCATTCGCGGCAGCGCTTCACGGTCTTGCCATAATGCCGCCATTTCCTCATACTGCATTATTGCATCCTCTTCAGAATGAACCGGTTATTGAATTCGATCAAAGTCCGAATCCTCTGCGAGAAGAACTGTTGTGCGACAAAATTGAACTTATAGACGGTTTTGTTCCGGTCCCTCAAAAAGGCGGATTGGGAATTGAGATAAATGAGGATGCCTTAGACCATTTTAATAGAAAATAGGAAAGGCAATGGCTAATTCAAAGGCTAAGACAAAAAAGTCTCTTACCCAAACAGCATATGATGAGATATCGAAATGGCTTCTCAACGGGGAGTTGAAACCGGGTGAAGCTCTTGTGGAAACCGAGCTTGCTGAACGTCTGCAGATCAGTCGCACCCCGGTGCGGGAGGCACTCCTGAAACTTTCAAAAGAGGGGCTGATCGAGATTTTTCCGGGACGCGGTGCTTTTGTGTCCCGAATTACTTTGAAAGACATGAAAGAATTGTATGAAATTCGTGAAGCGCTGGAAGGTATTGCCGCCAGGCTGGCTTCTCAGCAGGTTGATGTTTCAGAGCTGCAAAAATTTCAGGTAATGTTCGATCAGGCGGAAAAAACTAAAAGCGATGATGACTATTTAAAAAAAATCAATGTTGCCGGGGACAAGCTGCATGATTATATCATTTCAATCTGCGGAAACGATCGGATCATACAAATTATTAATACCTACAGAACGATGCTCCAGAAAGAGCGGCAGATTGCCTCATCAATTCCGGGGCGTATCGAAAAATCGTTTCAGGAGCATAAAGCAATTCTTGAAGCACTATTAGCTAAAGATCCCGATTTGGCCGAAAGAGCGATGAGAAAACATATTGTTGGAACGCTTAACAGTATTTTGGAGGCAAACCATCGGGTTTTTTAAAGAGGGTAACCATGGATTACTGCGGGTACAATGGACGAATATTGAAATGCGATGTATCGAAGAAAGAGTATACCGTCGAGAAACCTGATCATAGAGTTTATAGACGGTATATGGGCGGCAGGAATTTGGGATTGTATTTTCTGTTAAAGGAACTGCCTGCCGGCGTCGATCCCTTTTCTCCCGGGAATATTCTCTCGTTTATGACTTCCGTCGTAACCGGTACACCCATTTCCGGCCAGGGACGCCACACAATTTCCGCTAAATCTCCCCTCACCGGGGGATTGGGCGAAGCCCAGTGCGGCGGCTTTTGGGGACCGGAGTTGAAATTTGCCGGGTATGACGGACTGCTTCTATACGATCGTTCCGAAAAACCAATCTATATCTATATAGACGATGATACTGTTCAATTTTTGTCCGCCGATGAAATCTGGGGCCGGGAAACCGGATACGTCGACCACCTGCTGAGGGAACGGCACGGTGACGCGGCAAGGATTTGCCAAATAGGACCCGCGGGAGAGAACGGTGTTCGGTACGCCGTGATCAGCCATGATCTTCACCACTTCGCCGGAAGGAGCGGCCTTGGCGCGGTCATGGGCAGTAAAAACGTGAAAGCGGTAGTGGTCAAAGCGTCCAAACGCGACATCCGTCTCGCCGACCCCGAAAAACTCAAATCGATATCAACCTGGTTTGCAAAGAGTACAAAAGTACATCCCGCGATAACCGTACATCACGAATTAGGGACGGCGAAGGGGGTCGTTCCCCTGAGTACGATGGGGCTGCTGCCGACGTATAATTTCCAGGACGGATCGTTCGATCACGCGGAAGAAGTAAGCGGAGAGACGATGAAGGAACGGATCGGTGCCGGAACAAACACCTGCTACAGATGTGCCGTTGCCTGCAAACGAGTGGTTGAAGGCGAGGACGGCGATTTCAAAGTCGAAAAAGAACAGGGCGGGCCGGAGTACGAATCGCTTTGCGCGCTTGGTCCTCTGGTTGGAGTGGATAATATTGTTGCCATAGCTCAGAGCAATGAGCTCTGCAACTCCTTGGGGCTGGACACAATATCGACCGGAGTTACTATCGCCTGGGCGGTGGAATGCTTCGAACGGGGATTGCTGACTGCAGAAGACACCGGCGGGCTTGAGCTGAAGTGGAACGACCCGGGAACGTACCACAAGCTTATTGCACAGATAGCATCCCGTAAAGGTTTCGGCGATCAGCTGGCGGAGGGAAGTCTGCGTGCTTCTCGCACAATCGGGCGGGACACCGAGCGCTTTGCCATGCAGTCGAAGGGCCAAGAGTTCCCAAGTCATGAACCGAGGGGGAAGTGGGGCGTTGCCTTGGGGTACGCCGTTTCTCCCACGGGAGCAGACCACCTGCAGGCTGCCCACGATGTTTGGTTTGATAAACCGGGAGACAACAGCGCGGAGTTCAGTTATGTCGATTTGGAGGATTTGAGTTCGCTGGGAATACTGGAACCTGTTCCCAGTGAAGATTTAGGCCCGTCGAAGGTGAGACTCTTCGTCTATCTGCAGTACGTATGGAGTTTGCATGACGTCCTCAATTGGTGCATATTTACCGCCGTCCCGGAGTTTCGCGCCATACGTTTGAATCAGTTTTCCGAAATTGTCCATGCCGTTACAGGGTGGGACACCAGTCTCTTCGAATTGCTAAAAGCCGGAGAGCGGGGAATCACTATGGCGCGGGCTTTTAATTGCCGTGAAGGGTTCACTTCGGAAAACGATACGCTGCCGGAGCGGCTGTTCGAGCCGCTTCGCGATGGTGCGCTCAAGGGGCATAAGATGGATCGAGATCAGTTTGCCAAGGCGCTGCAGCTGTATTATGGTATGATGGGGTGGTCCGAAAGGGGTGTCCCTACCAAGGCAAAGCTGGCGGAACTGGGTGTAGAATGGATAGGAGACCAACTTTCTTCGTAACCGTATCGACCGTTTTTTCCGGTAAGCGAAAACTCATGGGACGCCGATGTGATGATGAAAATTGTAGTTAAGCTGTACGGTACATTGCGACGGTTTTCAAAAGTTCCGAAACCCGGTGTGTGGGAAGGAGATGTTGTTTCAGGAACCACGGTTAAGGGAATACTGTCACTTTTACATATCCCCGAAAAAGAGGTCGCCGCGGCTGCTGTCGACGGCAGACGATGCGAGCTTGATCATACAGTTGAAGAAACCTGCACACTTATTCTTGTCTCCCACATCGGAGGAGGTTGAATAGTATAATCGATTCACGGCATTACCTAAGGAGTAAACCATGAAAATCACAGGTGTAGAGACCTATCCCATCTCTGTTCCCGAACCCCATTGGGGCGGTACCGAATGGTATTTCTTGAGACTTACCACTGATGAAAGTATCGACGTATGGAGATGCCGCCTCACCGTGGCCGCTTTCTTTGAGGTCCTTAGACCGGGCTGGAAAAACAGTCCACCTGATTCGCGAGGCGGTTGGTTCCCGATGCGTCATCCTAATCGGCACCCACGGCCAGATTACACCGGCTGATGCCGTTCGGCTTGCCAAGCGGCTGGAAGAACCGGTCCCGCCGGAAAACGCCCTGGAAATCCTACCAAAGGTTAGATCATCGAATAATCGAACCTGTCACAATTTAAACGGACACACCTTTATTGGATATATTATATCATTTGAAGATTTTGGCCACTGGTTTATACCATTTTTGGTAGAGTTTGACGGAAAAGTATACCATTGTATAATTGACAATTCACCTCATTGTGAAAGTATAAAAAAACAACAATTTTATTAGGAGGCTCAATTATGAGTAAAGCTACAAAATTTCAAAAATTAGGTGCGGACAAACTGGAACAGTTTGAAACAAAGTGGAAGAACATTTCGGAGGATGTGGCTGC
>CAZJBZ010000396.1:0-4151 GCA_964543975.1 uncultured Spirochaetales bacterium | reverse complement strand
CGATACGAATAAGGTTAAGAACAATCTGGAAGCCTATCCGGCGGTACGAAGCGCGGAAGTGAATAAGACTTTCCCCGACAAATTGCAGATTAAACTGGAAAGCAGGACCCCAATGGCCATTGCAATGGTAGAAACGGAAGAGGCAACAATTCCTGTTGCTTTCGATCATGAGGGTGTCGTCTTCCAAGTGGGGTCCTCCATTACGGACTGGAACTTACCGATTATCTCCGGAATAAAGTTTACAGAAATCCAGTTGGGCATGAAATTACCGGAGAGATTGTTGGTTTTTTTGGATGATTTGGAAAATATTAAAAATGGAGCTCCGGCATTGATGAACGTTATTTCGGAATTTCATTTGGTGAGAAAGAATAACCTTGATTTTGAAGTGGTCGTTTATCCACGGGATTATCAAATACCGGTGCGTATCGGTTCTTCGATCGATGAACACTTGATCAAGTATATCTTAATGGTATTGGATGTTGTCGAAAGGGAAAATTATTCTGATACTATAAAAGAGTTGGATTTCAGAACGGATGAGATCGTGTATAGGTTCAAGGAGGGGTAGTAATGTGCCGGCGGACAATGTAATCGTAGGTCTTGATATTGGGACTACCAAGGTATGCGCGGTTATTGGAGAGTATAATGAAAATGATAACCTCGAGATAACCGGTGTCGGGATGAGTCCTTCACAGGGTCTGCGCAGAGGTGTGGTAATCAATATCGAGGCTACATTAAAATCGGTGCTCTCGGCGATTGAGGCTGCCGAGATGATGTCCGGAAAGGAAGTCTCATCCGTATATACCGGAATAGCGGGAGCACATATCGACGGGATTAATTCTCGGGGAGTGGTTGCGGTTACCGGACGAGGCAGAGAAATCACAAAAGAAGATATCGATAGGGTAATCGATGCGGCGAAAGCGATTGTTATCCCAATGGATAGAGAGGTTTTTCACGTCATTCCGCAGGAGTTTATCGTAGACGAGCAGGGAGGAATTAAAAACCCTGTGGATATGATCGGTATCCGTTTGGAAGCGGAGGTCCATATCATTACGGGTTCGGTTACCTCAGCACAAAATCTTGTGAAATGTGTCAACAGGGCCGGATTTCGCGTTAATGACATTGTACTGGAATCGCTGGCCGCTTCAAAAGCGGTTTTATCCGAAGATGAGAAGGAGTTGGGGGTGCTTTTAATAGATCTGGGAGGAGGCACCACAGACGTTCTCGTCCATTTAGAAGGGTCCCCCTACCATACCAATATATTGGCCATCGGTGGAAGTCAGGTAACGAGTGATCTTTCCATTTTATTGAAAACACCGATCGAAGCGGCTGAGAAGATAAAGCAGGAGGCAGGTTGCTGCTACCTCCCCAGGGTCGACGGCGAAGAAGAGGTAATCATACCCGGGGTAGGCGGTTGGCCGGCGGCATCTATCCCCAGAAAGGAGATGTGCAAGATTATTCAGTCCCGCATGGCGGAAACGTTTGGTATGGTAAAGGACCAGATCGACAAAAAGGGGTATTTAAAACACTTAGGCGGCGGTGTCGTTTTGACCGGAGGAGGGGCCCTTCTGCAGGGGGCCCCTGAATTGGCGCAGGAAATTTTCGGCATTCCGGCGAGGGTTGGAGACCCCATGAATACAGGCGGCTTGGTAGAAGAGTATCAAAGCCCTATCTATTCTACGGGTGTGGGCTTAGTCCTCTACGGAGCGGCGACCCTTGAATCGGAAGGTTTTGAACCGAAAAGCGGGAGGTATAAAAACACCGGCTTTTTCAAGAAATTGAAAGAGTGGATGAGTGAGTTTTTTTAGAAGTATTATTAAATAAACTGGGAGGGGTACATGCAAATAGAAGTAATTGAAAACAATAATCCTGATCCGACTACAATCAAAGTAATTGGGGTCGGCGGCGGGGGGAGTAACGCCGTCAACCGGATGATCGATCATGGATTGAAAAATGTGGAATTTATCGCGGTCAATACCGATCTGCAGGCGTTGAAGCTCTCCAATGCGGCCAATAAAATGCCCATAGGCCAAAAGTTAACCAACGGCTTGGGGGCGGGCGGAGTGCCGGAAATGGGGCAGAAAGCCGCCTTGGAAGACAAAGAAGAGATGCAAAACGTCCTGAAAGGAGCGGATATGGTTTTCGTCACCGCCGGCATGGGGGGCGGGACCGGAACCGGGGCCGCACCGGTAATCGCGCAGATAGCACGAGATATCGGGGCTTTGACGGTTGCCGTTGTTACAAAACCGTTTGATTTCGAAGGCAGGCGTAAGATGAAGCTTGCCGAAGAGGGGATAGAACGGCTGCGGGACGCTGTCGATACACTCATCGTTATTCCCAATCAATATCTGCTGAAGATTGTGGAGAGGAAAACCCCGATTAAGGAAGCGTTCCTCTTAGCAGACGATGTGCTCCGACAAGGCGTGCAAGGAATTTCCGATCTGATCACCGAACCGGGAATGATCAATATCGATTTTGCGGATGTCAAGACCATTATGATGGGGCGGGGTGATGCTCTAATGGGTATCGGTTCCGGTTCAGGTGAAAACAGGGCAGTCGATGCTGCTACCAACGCCGTCAACAATCCGCTGTTAGAAGACGCAAAACGAGAAGGTGCTCAAGCGATATTAATTAGTGTGACCGGGGGTGACGACCTCTCTCTCTCGGAATACGATGAAATTGTGCGGATAATATCAAACGATGCCGATCCTGATGCCCATATCATTTGTGGAACGAGCCTTAACAATGAAATGAATGAAAAAATTAAAGTAACTGTGCTGGCTACCGGATTTGATTTGGAAGTGCGGCAGAGCGTTGATCAGACGGAACAGGAAGAGGAAGAGAGCGAGATAATTAAGTATTCCGATTGGATGAAGATGAAGGAGGGCGTTATCAGGAAGACTCCGAACGAATACCTGGTAGGCAGAAATTCCGATGAAACCGATCTGGGAATTCCTTCAATTTTACGGGACAGGGGTCTGAAGAACGGCGAAGCGAAGGATAATTATGGATAAGAAACGGATGATCGAAGAGTATGAATCGTATCTGCGGGCGGAATTACGACGTGCCGATCAAACGGTTGATACCTATCTTCGCGAGTGTCGTCTTTTTCTGGAACATCTGGACAAAAAAGGTGTCAAGCTGTGTTCCGCCGACAATCTCATGGTGGTTACATATCTTATAGAACGGCAGTTAGACGGGATCGATCAGCGAACACTTGCAAAGGCGATGAGCAGCCTTCGTTCGTTTTTTCGGTTTCTTATTGAAGAGGGGGAACGGGAGGATAATCCCGCGCTACTCGTGGAGATGCCTAAACTTCAGCAGCACATACCTGAAGTTCTTTCGGTGGAAGAGGTCGACCTTCTGCTCGAAAGCATCGATACTTCGACTCCTATCGGTATACGCGACCGAACGTTGTTCGAACTCATCTACTCCTGCGGCTTAAGAGTTTCGGAAGCTGTCCACCTGCGCGGTGGGAATGTCTTTCCGCGGGAAGGTGTTATCCGTGTACGAGGCAAAGGGAACAAAGAGCGGCTTATCCCTCTGGGAGAAGTATCGAAACGGTGGATGGATATCTATTTACATGAAGCGAGGCCGAAATTGACAAAACCCGGAAAGAGAAGCGATAAACTTTTTCTGAGTCAACGGGGAGAGGGAATCTCGAGAAAAGGAATATGGAAACGGTTTAAATCGATCGTCGGAAAGGCCGGTATCAACGGCAAGGTGCATACTTTGCGGCACAGTTTCGCCACTCATCTCTTGCAGGGCGGAGCCGACTTGCGGGCCGTTCAAGAGCTTTTAGGTCACGCGGATATCAGTACAACTCAGATTTACACCCATCTTGATCAGGACGATTTGCACGCCTTCCATTCGAAGTATCATCCGAGAGGATAACAATGGACGAGAAGAAGACGGAACGACGATTATTCCGATTTCAGGGCAGTTCGGCTGCCGTTATAGCGGCTCTCTTTGTTATCTTGTGTCTGCTTTCCTCCTGTAATCGAGAAAGGGACGCGATGCTCGAACAAATGAAGGAGATGTCGTCGACCGGATATGAAGGTCAGGAACTTTCGAATCGGAAAATTGAAGAGTTGAAGGCGGATATTCAAAAATATGAGGAAAAAGTTGCCCGGGAAGTAGAAGTATACGGCCAA
>CAZJBZ010000395.1:0-4157 GCA_964543975.1 uncultured Spirochaetales bacterium | reverse complement strand
AACGTGATGTACCCATCATACCGAGAATTTTAACCGAACGTTCCCATTCCCAAACAGGAATCGATATACATCCGGGGGCCGAAATAGGTCCGGGTTTTTTTATCGATCACGGAACGGGTGTGGTTATCGGTGAAACGTGCAGAATAGGGAAAAATGTTAAGCTTTACCAAGGGGTCACCTTGGGTGCCCTCTCTCCCTTTGATAAAGAGGGGCGGCCGCGAAAAGGAGAAAAACGTCATCCCGATATTGAAGACAATGCCATTATTTACGCAAACGCAACCATTCTAGGCGGCAAGACCGTCATCGGAGCGGGTTCAGTTATCGGAGGGAATACCTGGATTGTTTCCTCTATCCCGCCGGGTACCATGGTTTACAGAAACAAAGCCGGAGAAAACGTTAGGTCGGGATGAATAGATGAACGAGAGTGATACTCTTGGTAGATTTTGGTTAAAATCGGCGTAATTTTTTTATGATTCCGAATAGGGGGAGCCGGCGTAGCCGTCTTTACTGATTTTTTTCCGCATTTTTCATCCGTTCCGCGTCTTGTATAATCTTATTGATATGAGAAAAGGCCAAATTACATTTTGGGCAGAGAATCCGCTTCCCCGGCTTTATCTCCGAGAGTGGGAGTTTCACCTTTGTTTTGCAATTATTACAGGTGGTTTCTATATACTTTTCCATGAATTTAATAGTAAAGAGTATCCTGTAATCATTCAACAGGCAGGCAACACGTCGGCAACCGGGATGAAAGCCTAACGGTGACCACCACCAAAGGTGGTGGCTTTTGCTTTAGTGAAGGCGCGTTTCCGTAGTTTGCGCGTCTAACGGGTCCTCTGTTTCCCCCGCTTGCCCAGAATTTCAATAGTGATGTCACCCGAAGCATACGTCTGACACGCCAATCGGACATTCTCCGGATTTCCAATAGCTTGCAGCCGTTTTTTTTCAGCCTCGGTTTTTGCTCGAAGATAGTGCTCACCCTCGAGAACTCGAATTCGGCACGTACCGCACTGTGCCTTTCCCCCGCAGAGGTGGAGAATAGGGACATCGGTCTTGAGAAGGTTATTGAGGATGGAGACCGCGGGGGAAGCGGCTATCTTTTGCCCCGTAGAAGCAATCATTATTATTTTATCCGGCATACCGTTCCTCACTTTCTATCCTTCGCTTCCATCCTATACCGGTCTTAATAGACTTCAGCGCCTCATAGGTTGCTTTTTCACCTCGAGCAAACATTTCATCCATCCGTCGCAGATTTCTATATCCGAAATCTTCTAAATCCGGTTTGATAAGGGCGTCCGAATTTCTTATCCCCTTTTGTATATTGGTTTTTATCAACACCTGAAAGGTCATGAAAATGACATCCGCCACGTTTTTCGGCTCAGTATAGTAACTTTGATCGCTGTTAAGCTCCACTCCGATAACAAAATCGGCCCCCATTTGGGAGGCGACATCGCTGGGCACACTGTTCAAGATACCGCCGTCGATGAGATAACGCCCCCCTATTTCAGCCGGTGCGAATATTCCGGGAATACTGCAGCTTGCCCGTACCGCGGGAGCCACCGGCCCCGAATGGAGGACCGCCTCTTTTCCCGCGTTTAAATCGACGGCAACAGCCCGAAAAGGGATGTTCATGTCTTCAAATTTCTTACCCTGAAGCAGTTTGTCGAGTAGATGTTCCAGTTTGTCAGGTTTAAAAAGCCCCTTTGTCGGTAAATGAAACGAAACCAGATCTCCCCAGTTAATGTCTTTCGATAGGTCCCGTATCTCCCTCCAGGTATAACCGGCGCAGTAGAGCGAACCGATGACACTGCCGACGCTGGTACCGGCCACATAGTCAATGGGTATACCTTCCTCTGTTAACACCTTCAACACCCCAATATGGGCGTGTCCCCGGGCCGCCCCCCCGCCTAATGCAAGACCAATCTTTTTGCCGAAAGCAAGTGATCGTATTTTTTCAATAATTGACATGATACCATTTCCTCTCTCTATCAAAATGTATAACAATGAAGACAACGAGGCAATCACGTGCGCTCTTTTTTTCCCGAGGCCGTTTCAGAAGTACCGTTCAGACAACAATATCCACCCGTCGTTTGCCGTGTTTCCATTGGCGGACCGGTTTTTTTCTCTCCTCAAACCGTCCGTCATTATCATTTTCAAGTATTAAAACATAATGCGAAAAAGCCTGTTCGGCAAATCGAGAAAGGTTCATCCCCTCGGTCCAATAGACGGCATTGGCCACTCGCTCAAACAGACGTGCGCTTATTTCAATAGAAATTCTCCGTGTACGCTTTTGCGGATTTCTTCTCGAGGGATCATCCCGGGTTATTAAAGGCGATTGGTTTCGCTCCGGAACAGCTTCCGTTCTTTTTATTCCATCACTCATTCTTTCCATCCTTCGTGCCGAAACCTGAACCGGCACTCATCTTCCTTTTCTCAATGATTAAAATGGGCAGTGCTATCCGATCCACCATTTTATTCCTCTGAAAAAATATCAAAAATTGTGTTTGTTGTTAAATCGGCTTCGATTATTTTCGTTTCGGGTGAAATAGACACTATCGAGGAAGGTGGAAGCATAATCCTGCGGCCGCCGAAA
Source organism: uncultured Spirochaetales bacterium (assembly GCA_964543975.1). Taxonomy (GTDB): domain Bacteria; phylum Spirochaetota; class Spirochaetia; order SPDA01; family CAZJBZ01; genus CAZJBZ01. The sequence continues at coordinate 1,567 of CAZJBZ010000395.1, read as the reverse complement.
CGGGGATATGAAATAAAGATGAGGTATTGGATCTTCCAGGTGAACTCGTCAACTGCGAGATCGTCGATATACCCCGGATTTCCATCCACGCTGATCAATTTCGAACCAAGGACATCGGTAGAACAGATAAGACTATGCGTTTGTTCTTCAGCAACGTGTAGAGGTTTCTCTGAATGAAAAAAAAGCCCCTTCTTGTCCCATGTAACACCGTTCGCTTCACCATCAAAAAGAAGCATAGAGGGTCCGGCTTTCGGACCTTCGTTGTTTCCATCATTTTTTTTGTCTATAATCCCGAATACGCGAATATTCCAATCACCCATATCAAAATAGATAGTGTCGACACTTCCGATAATTCCCGTAATTCCTAAGGCGTCTTGATATAAAAGTTTTTTGATACTACGTAACATGTTCTCTACCACTCCTTGCACCCTTTCCACGGGCGTATATGCTAAGGGTAGAGTTGAAAGCTGTATGTACTATCTACGGTTTCGGTTTTCTAATCTGTCGAAGGTGTATCTTCTTCATCTTCCAACCAATACTTTACAGTACCATAATAGTCGAACAGTTTATGCTCATATCCCCGGTCTATTGGTTTGGATAAATCATATTCGGGCGCTTCTTTGATTACCTTCCTCTCTATATTGACCGATACTTTCGATTCGGACCAATCAATTTTTTTGATCCAGATAGGTGCCAAAACAACTTTTTTACCGGGCAGGAAGTTGCGCGTGTCAACAATGATATACCTTATAACCCACGCCTGTTCGTCAATGACGAAATCTTCGACATGGCCGATCGGTCCGTCGGTTGCCTCAATGTGATATCCTCGTACCTCGTGAGAACTTCTCAGATGGGTATCGACCTCTTCCTTCTCCGAGGTCTCCGTTTCAGGTACCATGGGGATAACCATCCCAGCGGGATAAACGGGAAAGCCGTAATAGGTATGATACTCGGCCTGCTTCCTTTTCGAAATTGGCTTGTCCGTATCGATATCAGGACTGTTGCGTATCTTTTCCACCGTTAAATCCAAGGAAATCGTTTTTTTATCAAGATCAACTTTCTTGACCGCGTGTGGTGAAATCAATACCTCTTTTCCGAGAAGCCAGCTGCCGGTATTCACAATAAGGTATCGAATTTGCCACTCTTGATCGTCAAAATAACATTCCTCAACATGCCCGATATCTCCATCCAATGCATGCAGTTGTGAACCTTCTATTTGACGAACCCTGTATAACATTCCAGCTCCCTCCATTGTGGTGTTTTAGTTGGAAACAGGATACTATCCTTTTTCCACCTCTATTTTACCATACTTAGAGGTATTTTAACACTTTTTTTATTCCGTTTTCTTTCCTCTAATAGAAACTCTACCCTTCGGTTTTTCCATCGATTTTCCGGATCACCGTGAGGAAAAATCGGATATTAACCTCCTCATTATCATACAGCAATATCCATGCCAATTTTTTTGGCATGGATATTGCTAATTTATATTGTGGTGATACTTTTTTCATCAAAGGAAATCAACAACCACCTGCAAAGCAGGTGGTTTGTGGGCAGCGCCCCATAGGGG
>CAZJBZ010000394.1:0-4167 GCA_964543975.1 uncultured Spirochaetales bacterium | reverse complement strand
GAAAAAAACAATCTAGAACGGCTGGAAACGTTCATAGAAATAAATACTCAGATTAATTCCCATTATGACGATCCACGACTCCTTTTAACCAGAATTTTAGAGAGCGCGACAAAATTATCGGAGGGAGAAGCGTCCTCTCTCCTTCTCCTAAATCCTGAAAATAGCAAACTCTATTTTGAAATTGCTTTGGGAACAAAAGGTCCTGATGTAAAAAGATTTTCATTAAACTTAGGCGAGGGTATAGCCGGTTGGGTTGCTGAGCGGAATACTTCTCTCATTGTAAATGATGTAGAAAACGATAAGAGGTTCTTTTCCGATATAAGCAGGAAAATAGGTTTTAAAACAAAATCCATTCTTGCGGTCCCGATGAGGATGAAAGAACACTGTATCGGTGTTATAGAGATTATAAACAAAAAAGACAATCGACGGTTCACATCGGAAGATCTTACCTGGCTCGAAATTTTCGCGAATCAATCGGCTCTAGCCATCCAAAACGCGCAATCGTACCAGAAAGTTCAAGAAGAGGTATATCTTCTTCAAGATCAGGTTCAAACAAATAAAGGATACCATACCTTTATCGGGAAAAGCAGCGCTATTATTGATAAATTAAAGATGACGGAAAAAATAGCGAAGACGCAATCCTCCGTTCTTCTTTTAGGCGAGAGCGGAGTCGGTAAGGAGCTTTTTGCGGAACAAATACACCTGCGCAGTAATAGGGTCGACAAACCATTTATCCGCGTAAACTGTGCCGCACTTCCGGAACATCTCTTGGAAAGTGAACTATTTGGCCATGTTAAAGGAGCGTTTACGGATGCTACCAGCGATAGAAGAGGAAGATTTGAGTTGGCAGATAGAGGAACGATTTTTCTCGATGAAATTGGTGATCTTCCTCTTGAGTTACAGGCAAAATTATTAAGAGTATTGGAGTATAAAGTTTTCGAAAAAGTAGGTTCCGGTGAACCTCTCCAAGTTGATGTAAGAATCATTGCTGCGACAAATAAGGATATTGAAAAGCTAATAGATGAAGGTAGTTTCAGACGTGATCTTTATTACCGTTTGAACGTTTTACCGCTACGAATACCACCGCTTCGTGAAAGGAAAGAAGATATTCCGGAATTGGCTGAATTTTTCCTCAAGAAATTTAATCATGATATAAAAAAGCAAATTAGGGGCTTTACACCCGAAGCACTGAATGCCATCCTTTCTTATCCATGGCCGGGCAATGTTCGTGAATTGGAAAACGCAGTCGAAAGAGCGGTTGTTATAACTTCCGATTTGTTGATTAAACCTGATGATCTCGTTTTGAAAACCAATGGAGAACATTCAATACACGATTTCACCGAAAAAAGTTTAAAAGAGGCAATAAACGTGTTTAAAAAACATTATATTAAATCCACTCTTGAAAATTTCAACTGGAAACAGAAAGATACTGCTCAAGCACTGAATATTCAGAGGACATATCTCTCCAGATTAATAAAAGAATTGGATATAAAGAAATAGGAGTACAACCATGCAGCATTCTCACGAACCGACGATAAAAGAGAAGATTTTAAACGGAATTTCAAATTTCATACAGAAAAATAAAATAATCCTCATCATCATGTTAAGCGTTCTTGTTGTCGCGATTATTTCATTTACGGTTGTTTCTGAAATAACAAAAAACAGACTCGGTGAATCGACCGGACGCATTGAAGAGATTCAAACCGAGTATGATCGGTGGTTAACGGAAGAATCAGCAGAACAAAAGACCGAAACGGAACAATTCATACTTGAGGCAACTGAGGAGATTATCGGAATGTATCCAAAACTTTATGCCGCACAGAGGGCCTATTTTCTACGCGGTAATCTTTTTTTTCAGAAAGAAAATTGGGAACAAGCCATTGAGAACTATTCAATGATCAAAGAAAAGTTCCCTGAAAGTTATCTTGCACCCCTGTCTATGGTCAATGCTGCCGTGGCTGCGGAGGAAAACGGCAAAAAACCTGAAGCAATAACTATCTATTCTGAACTTCTTGAAGAATACCGTGAAACTTTCCCTGGAGCCGCGGATGCACTATTCTCATTGGGGCGGTTGTATGAACAGACCGGTGATTTCGCATCCGCGGGCGAAATATACGAAGACTTAATAAATAATTTTTCATCAACCAATTGGACAAAACTTGCAAGAAACCGTATAATCAAACTTAGAATTGACGGCAAATTATAGTGCCCTTTTCATTTAATATAATGGCGGCCGAAAATAAATCTGGAGAATGCTATGGCAAGTGAAAAAAAGAGGGCAAAGTTTTTTGAAACTAAATATTTTGGCCTAATCATCGGTCTCTTTCTTATTTTTCTTTTCATTTTTCTTCAATACGGCGCTCAGCTTCCACTACTTGATTCGATTGAATTGAAGATGATAGATGTTCACTTCAATTTTAAAAATGTTTTCATGAAAACGACGATTCAGGAGGGAGTTAGCCTGGAGAAGAAAAATCCGGACATTTCCTCGGATATTCTCATTGTAGGAATTGATTTTCGCACCTTAACTCAATTTGGGAAATGGCCATTCCCCCGTTACCGTCATGCAAATCTGATTGATTCTTTCGCCCGAATTAAAAGACAGGGAGAAAGAGAAAGAGCTCTCTTTTTAGATATTTTTTTTATTGAACCTGATGAAAACGCACACGATGATGTCATGCTCATTAACAGCCTTGAAAACAGCGGTCGGGTTTTTTTAGAAACCGTTCTAGATGAAGTTCCCCCTCCCTCTGAAGTGGAAGAAGAGTACTTTCAACGTCATGAAATTCTCTATCGTAATTATGGTGAAATATCAAACGTGAGAGGGGATTGGGCCAATATGGACTCTTTTGTTGGATTACAACCTCCTCTTCAGCCCTATGCAAGAGCTCTTCACGGTTACGGTCATGCAAACTTTCAAGTCGATCCCGATAAAATATATCGAAGGCAAAAAGTAGTCGCAAAATCCTCAGTGTTAGTAGATGCTTATCGGTTTCAAGACTTAACACCAAAGACCTCTGTTAATTATGACAAGTACGAACGACTTGCCTGGTACGATTCAAACGGTTTGCAACATTCAATTCCATATCCTCTTACCGAAGCGGTACTTTCAGAATTGGAATCGCAATTACAGAAAAATGCTCCCCTAAAATCTATTGACACCGATGAAGATGGTAAGCCTGATGAATCCTTTTATGTGATAAGAAAATATCAAGACCATTTTATTCCTTCGATAACACTGGCATTAGCACTCGAATATTTTAACAAAGAACTTTCCGATATAGAGGTAGTTTTAGGAAAATATATTCGAATACCGGAACCTGAATATTTTGATGTTCAACAACAGAAGTGGATACCATACGGCATAACGATGAAAGAGGCCAAAATTGACGAAGAAGGTAATATCATCGAACCGGCAAAGAAAAAAATATTGTCTAAAATTGATATTCCAATTGACGATCAAGGCGCAATGCTCATCAATTTCATGGGACCACGATCATTCGCAGCAGCAGGAGCACCTCAGACCTATCCCATACGGTCCTATTCGGGGTACGCTTCACGAGTTCCCGGACCTGATCCTCAAACCTGGCCGCCGACTAAGGCCGTCGGCAATAAAATTGTCATGGTAGGTCCATTCGCGCGCGGTATTGCCGAAGATGAAAAACCGACACCTTTCGGGCTTATGTATGGAGTCGAAATTCATGCTAACGCGCTCAATACAATTCTCATGAATAATTTTCTAATTCCTGTGCCATGGTGGGTCGATCTACTTGTTCTTGCCGTCTTTGTTCTACTTATTGCTTTTGCTACTTCTCGTTTATCTACAATATGGTCTCTCATTTTATCTATTGTTCTCATTTTTGCCTTTTTTATTGGTATAACACTATTATTCGACGAGATGTCCTTTATTATTAATTTTACTACTCCCGCTATTGCTGTTTTTTTCACATTTCTTACTATCGTTGTCTACCGTATAATGACTGAAGAGAGAGACAAGGCTCGTATAAGAAATATGTTTGGGAAATATGTCAGTCCAAGAGTGGTTGATCAAATTCTTGAAAATCCGCCCGAGCTTGGAGGTACCGATAAAGATCTTACCGTTCTATTTTCCGATATTCGCGGTTTTACAACCCTTTCGGAAAGCATGACACCTCAGGAATTGGTTAA
>CAZJBZ010000393.1:0-4179 GCA_964543975.1 uncultured Spirochaetales bacterium | reverse complement strand
GAGTGGGCTGTTTCAACGGTTACAGGACATGTCTTCCTGCGTATAATATGAGTTATAGGCAATACCGCATTAAGCTGGTTGAAAATATGATATAAATAAATATAAGCGGTCTTAAAATCCCCGCGCCCAAAGAAGCCCGGCGTCCATGCCGGGCTATAGGATAAACCGGTGAATATATTTATAAACAATACTTGTATTTCTCATTATCCAGATATAATGTAAACTTCTTTGAACCGTGTTTAACCCTGTTGTTGCTTATATTACCCAGACAAACCTTATAAAAGGAGTCTGAAATGGAAGACCACCAGCTTTCTGTGGACGGAACCGCTGAATATCTCGGGTTAAGCGTGACACTGTCTATAAGTGGATTGCCGATTCAATATACAAGCATTGAAACATTGGGATGGGGTATGGGGTGGAGCAATGAGGTCGGGGCGATCTACTGGTCAGTTTGAAGGATCTTATTTGGTTATTGGTTCTCAGTTGGATTGAGTAAATCAGTATTTTTTGTTAATTTAGCGGTAATTTTTAATTTCTAGTAAGTAGATACAGGTTATACTTATAAATATGTTATAGGTGTGTTGGAATGGTAAGATACGAAACATCAGATGCAGAAATCAGAGAAGGTTTAAATAAGAGGATTCTCCGCAACCAACGGACTAACTCCTCTTTTGTTATTGAAGAGCTCGGGTTAGATCATGGTGCAAACCGAATTGATCTTGCTGTTCTTAACTCATCAATACATGGTTTTGAAATCAAAAGTTCACGAGATAACCTTAATAGACTCCCAAATCAGCTCCTTTCTTACACTGCGGTTCTTGATAAATTGACAATGGTTATTACGCCAAATCATTTAGAATCTGTGTTAGTTCTAATCCCTGACTGGTGTGGTGTACAATTAGTTGAGAAAGGGATTCGTGGTGGAATAAGCTTTCAAACTATTAGAAGACCTTTACGAAACCCTGAAATAGATATATACAGGATGGCTCATTTATTATGGAAAAGTGAAGCTATGAATCTGTTAGTGGAAAATGAGATTCCTGAAGTTCCGAAAAGTGCTACAAGAACACAATTATATAAATCAATAGCAGAGAATATACCTCTTCCAAAACTGAGAGAATATATTAAAGAGTGTTTCATATCGAGAGATTCTTGGAGAGTTGCTCTAAGATAAATGAAAGGTGATGGCTTATTCCAACATTTTTCATAGTTGCTAAATTTCCAGGCTTTGCTTGTTGGTCAACTATTTCCTTAATACGTTTATCACCATAAGAAAAGTTCGGTCCTTTATAATATTTAGAATTCATGATCTCTTTGCTTAAAGAAATCATTTGCTTCGTATCTTTTTTATATGCACTTCCTTTAACAACATACCAATCATTATCTGTAGTGTAAACAATTTTGGCGGATGGCGAGATCTTTGTGAAATCAAGATTAGATGCAAAATCAGGAGTTTCTATTGTGTAATCTCCAAATGTAGGAACTCTGCTCAAACTATTTTTCCCTTTTAAGATTTCCTTATACAATGCCCATTCATAACGAAAGAGATGATCTCCAGGTTTTTGAATTTCAGGTAATCGAATTGATGTTCCCAATAGAATGAAAGATCTATATTCGTCAATGTGTTGAATTGAATTAAATAGGCTTACAAGTGCTGATGCAAATTCACTAATAGGCTCAAAACTCTCAGGTTTTCTGATGTCAACAATAATATCAATATCTTCATTTGAGAATCCCTCATCCTGAGTTAAATGTTCCAGGCAGGATGCCATTGAATCATCAAGAATATTATCAGGATGAATACGTACTGCAATTCCGTTCTCATTTTTTGATGCTATGCTACAACAACGGTCTATAGTATCAGGAAGTCTGCTTAATACTGGTACAGCATTACACCCCTTTTTATTAAGATAGTCAAAAATATACTTTAAAACACTTTCTCCATTATCCATTTTTGCATCATGTAGATCTGGAAAGATATCAATAAATGCTCTTCTAGTTTCCCATTTTACAAGATATCTATTAATAAACTTTTCAATATGCTCTTGGACTGTTTTAGTTGGCTCTCTTTTCTCAAAATCATATTCAATAGGGGGGATAACAATTAGAGGAACAACTTCTGCTTTTTGCTTTGTATTCAGCCTAAATAATGATTGATATTCAGCTTGTCTCCACTTTAATACAGGTACATATTGGTTTTCTGTAACTTTCATTTAAACTCCAAACTGCTTCCTTACAGTATTCAGCCCGATCAAACTATTAAGCAGTGTATAGTTATTTTTTTCTTTTCTAATTCGTCCAGCAATAATGCTAGGATGAATACCTAGCCTATTCGCATCGGAAATAACAGAAGTCTCAGAAGGCAAAAATCTTGAAATGCATGTTTTCCAAGATTGTTCGGAAATTAATGTATCCATAGCGTATTTATCAGCCTCTTTTTCTATACTATCCTCAATTCCATCATCTGACTCGTCGAAGTAATCCATGCCTAACAAGCTATCAACATGCAGAAAAATATGAGCTAATTCATGAAAAAGTACAAACCAGAAATGATCTAGTCTATCATATCTTAAAGTTAAAGCTATAACGGGGTTCCCACTGTCTAATTTCATCGCAGCACCGTCGAGATATGTTCCCGGTAGATGTTCTTCGATAATTAAAATTATGCCATGTTGAAGTAATAAGTCTTGCACTTTCACTAAAGAATCTGCTTCAATAGATAAGCTCACCAACTGACTTAACCAATCATCCCGTTTTTCATAGTCCCCAACAGACTCATTTTCTAATTCTTGTTTAGCTTTATAAATAACTCTGGCTTGCCAGGCCAATAGAGAATATTCATCAGGAGTATGTTTACCATGATATTTTTTTCTGTGAAGTGCTGTAGCGTATTGTTGCCCGACAGAATTCAAAAAGTAATCTTGCACAGCTGTAATGGAGTTTACACTTTCTGTTATTTCAAGCCATTTCCTTCGGAGCATTTCTTTAAGAGGGAATTTTTTCCAGTCGAGAGATTTAAAATCCTGCCAGACTAGTATCATATTCCCCTCAGTTTGATTGTTATTACTCCATGATTCTTGAAACTGGATACCAAGAGCTTTAGTAATTTCAATCAATCTAGAAAGACTCGCTCCTTTATACCCAGATGATTCATATCTCTGAATCTGTTGTTCGCTGAGACCAATTTTAGATGCGAGATCTGCTTGTGTAAGATTCTGTGCAATCCTAGCTTGTATCATTGTTAAAGGAAGGTTTTGGAGATCTGATACAGTGGAAAATTTCTTTTTCCCTGATTTTAATAGCTCATATTCCTTAATCTGAGATTGCAAATCATCGATTTGGCTTCTAATTGCATTTACATTAGTTTCGTGTAACCAATCTGGAGTTTCTTTATTTTGAATTTCTACTTTTAATGCTTCAGTAAAATCTCTAACTGTTTTTGAAGTTATTCTAAATTGCCTATCATTGAGTATCATACAATTGCCTCCATTAGAGACTGGATATCCTCTTTCGATAAATCGAGCTTGATAATCCCTTTTTGAGTTCCAGTGAATTTTTCAATTTGAAAAAAGTCAATAAAATTCATTCCTTTGTTATCTGCTTTTGCTGTTGATGGAAAGAACTCTCCTTCAAAAGCATCCTTTTGGTTTTTTCGTTTATTAGAGAAATCAAGAAATACAGGGTCAAGCTTTGTAACGTCAACACCTAGTGGATCCCAACAAGCGTCATAATCTCCAGGATCAGGCTTGTCTGTAACATAACTTCCATCAATGTATACAGTTTTACAACCTGCTTGCTGAAGTTTAAATAGTGCTTTTAATAATCCATAGTACTGCATGCGCCTAGTAGGATTTTTAACGAAAAGAGCTTCGAAATCTTCTAATGAGAAGTCATGTACTCCCGGTGAAAGGATTTTCCATGGAGCCCCTGTATGTTTAATTAAACAAGATTCCATAACACAACAATAATGTTGTGTTGATAAAATGTCAAGGATAATTTACTATTGTTAAGGCTTTTCTTCAAAGGTCATTCGCAAAACACCAGAATTTAGTAGATTGACGGACAAAAATTGTATTACCTAAATTGATCGATTTTCAGCTATAGAAAAAAATACCTCCATGTGATGTAATGAGTTAGCAAAACGACAAAAACACCCAGGAGGTGAATACATGGTGACCG
>CAZJBZ010000392.1:0-4184 GCA_964543975.1 uncultured Spirochaetales bacterium | reverse complement strand
AATTTCTTGATTATGGTCCCAAACATCATTCGTTTCATTCATATCTTCTTTTCTATTGTAGAGTCGTGGAGGTTGGGTCTCGTTTAAAGGAACGAGGAGTGCCCAATCTTCTGTTCTGATACTCCACTGTTTTTGAAAATAACCGCTTACAACAAAATCATGCAGATAAGGTTTTTCGTCGGTCAAGAGCGGGATGAGGCTCTTACCGGTCATTGCGAGTGGTTGAGGAATGCTTTTTGAAGGTCCCCAATGGACAATTGGCTCTCTCATATCTATTCCAACTCGTTCCATTAAAGTAGGCATTAGGTCCGGAGGCTGGCAGAATCCGCTTATTCTTTTTCCCTGGTTCTTGAGAGCAGGATCACGAATAATCCATGGAATATGAGCAAGCTCTTCATGACACTCCGGTTTGGCCTTACGGATAAAACCGTGTTCTCCGAACGGTTCTCCGTGATCGCTTGTAATCATGATGATGCTATTGTCAAAAATACCTACTCGTCGTACTGCTTCCAAAAACTTTCCGACATACGAATCGACGAAAGAAACAACCCCTCCATACAACCTTTTTGTATGTTCTACCTCCTCATCGGTCATGTAGCCTTCATATGGACCAGGTACCGGGTCAATAATTTCAGCACCCCGGTAATCGGGATCATACATCGAACGATACGGTTCGGGAGGGTCCCAAGGTTCATGAGGAGAGAAGCTATCAATCCATAAAAATAAATTGTCGGCCTGCTGTTTAGCCATATACTCCAACTGTCGGATTGCCTCGTTAAAAACCTTTGCCGCAAAATGGTCCTCCTCACTTTTGAAGGTTGAAGTATTTTTTAGGTACTGTTCAAATCTTATCTTCCACATTTCATCAGACTTATCACCTTTTAACCTATGGTTCTTCTCAACATCAACCTCGATCGAAGGATCGATAATCCAGGGATCGTACTCTTGCCCTCGAATAAAACTGGTATAATCGAACCCTCGACCGCAGTTGTAACCTTGCCGATGCATATGATAGGTGTCGGTGATAAAAGCTGAGGTGAATCCATTCACTGTGAGCACTTCCGAAAGAAGAATATCGTCTACCTCGAGAGGTTGCCATCCGCGCTGAGCAAAAAGATGTTGTCCTGTCCACCACGCAGTTCTGCACGGCAACGTGGGGAGGTTTTCACTGTATGCATTTTCCATAACAGTCGCTTCTTCTGCAAAAGCGTTGATGTTCGGTGTTTGTATTTCTCCACCATAACATCCTAAATGATCGACTCGAAGACTATCCAAAACAATTACAATGATATTCATAGAAAGCTCCCTTAACGGAGGCACCGAAATACCCCCGACACATTGATTTATTTCCTCATATAATAATAAAATACCTAGAATCTAAACACAAGGGGAAGTTTCATGGCTGAAACTATACGCAATAATTTTTTAAAGACACTATCTGGTGAACACACGGATTTTGTCCCTCTCTTACTCGACGGGTTCCACTATAGTGGTGTCGGGTACACTTTGGATAATGCTGATGATTATGCCGCTGTCTCACATGGGAAGAACACTTTAGGAGGTAGATTTCTCTTCGCAACACATAATGCAATCGATTCATATGAACCAAACTCATATAAGCGCGAAATCACCCACAGAGCACTCGATCATTGTCCGATGGTACTTACTTGGCCTTCATATCAAAACCGATATTTCATGGTGCCTCCGAAAAATATCAATACGGAATCATTACAGCTCAATCCTACTTTGAAAAAAAACAACATTACAATAACAACACCTTTAGGAGACCTGTATGCCGTTACCTATCAGAACACTTATACCCGCTGGCACGATCGATATCCGGTAAATTCTTTTGAAGACATCGAGAAAATACGTTCAGTTACCTGGGAATTACCTCAACTTCTGGAACCCCCGAATTTGGAAAAAATACCGTTTGACCTGAAAGGTCAATACATATTAACAACAAGAATATCCAGTCCATTCGTCTGTGTTGCCGGAATGATGCCGTATCAGATGTTTCTCGAATTATGTGCCACAGAAATCGGTTTCCTGAAGGAACTTACCACTGAAACTTCCAATCGTATTCAATCAATAGCGGACATCCTGCTCGGAAAGAAAAACGTTGATATTGTATGGATGGGCGGCTGTGAATGGATAACACCACCAATGGCATCGGTGGATATATATAAAGAACTTGTACAACCGTTTGAAACGAAGCTCATTAGTAGAATACACGAGCACAGTGCCATGGTGCACGTCCATTGTCACGGAAATGTTTCTTCAACTCTGGGGCTTATCATAGATCGCGGTGCGGATTTTACCGAGCCAGTTGAACCGCCCCCCGATGGTGATATTCTGTTTAAAGAGGCAAAGCAGTTAACAGATTGTCGTATGGCCTTGGGAGGTAATGTTGAGGCTCGATTATTCTCAAAAGGCACACTGGACGAGGTAAAAGAGGCTACCCATAAAGCTTTCGAAGGAGGAACCCAAAGAATGGTTTTGATGCCTACTGCTGAACCTATCGATAAATTTGATAGAAAGATGTGTGAGAACTATCACACATTTATAGATGTTTGGGAGGAATGCAAGCAGAAATGAAAATCCTCTGCTACGGCGATTCGAACACATGGGGTTTTCCTCCCGGGGGGGGACGACGTTATGACACCCCAACCCGGTGGCCGTTGGTTATGGCGGACTGTTTAGGCCCTGGATACACGGTTTTGGAAGAAGGGCTCAACGGAAGGACAATCGGCAACTTCATGCCTCCGGGCAACCCACTAAACGGTCTGGATTATCTCGAACGGATTTTACCCACCTATCCCGATTTGGATTTGGTAGTATTATACTTAGGCATAAACGATCTCTTTCACCGAAACGACATCGGCGTAGAAGAAATCGCGAGAAATATCGGCTATGCGGTTGAAGTGATACAATCATCATGCAACCATAATAGCAATGAAAAGGATACCTGCGAAATTGATGATGATGAAATATATTCCGATGAAGAAGTTTCCGGCCATGAATCTGCCGGCGCCGATTCCCCTCAGGGAGCTGCAACGAAATCCCCTGAAGTAATGCTCCTGAGTCCCCTTCCAATTAATATTGAAGATGAAATGGCAGATTTCTACAGACTGCTAATCGTCAAATCGGAATGTTTTGCGGATGAATGCCGGAAAGTCGCCGAGGCATACGACGCAACGTTCGTTGAAACCGGCAAGATTATCTCCGCAAGCCCGGAAGACGGGGTGCATATTGAAGCGGCAGAACATCGTAAATTAGGAAGGGAGTTGTGCAAACTAATCAAAGAGGGAATGTACAAAAAACTTCACTAACAGTAGGTCCTATCATGAAAAAAGAACGGCGCTGCCGCTCTTTTTTCATCGTTTTGAGTGTAGCCTTAATAACGGTATGAAAAACTCTTTCAAAATACGGATAATGGTGGCTCTTAGCATTCAACATCTATAGCAATTCTAATGCTCTGATCTAATTCCGACATTAAATTGTCAGATAGTGTTCCAATATAGTCTTTTAGGACTGCTTTTTTTAAACTTATCAGTTCATCGCAATAAATTGCGCTTTCATGCTTTAGCCCAACATCAATGCCTACTCGTACCTGGGTAGATAGACCATCATAATTGCTATAAATAGGTGCGCATATCACGGTTGAAAAATTTGAATCAATAAGAAGCTGTCTACTTACAACCACAAAGACTCTGTACTTTTTGGTATCGTATTTTGAACCTTTATACACTCTAAAAAGATCTCCGCGTTTCAAAATTACAAATCCTGATACTCTAAAACATCTTCAGCTTCTTCGTTTAGCTCATCATAGTGTCTATTGATTATATCTATATCCTTTGAATCACGAACCGACTTCCTATAATTTTTGATGTAGTAGATAACGGCATTCTCTATAAACGTTGATCTGTTCTGGCTTTTTTTTATATTCTTTTCGATTAAGTCTAATATTTCTTTGCTTAGTGTTACAGATGTCTTTACTTTCATACCATAAATTATACCACTAAGATACTCTATTGTCAAATATATCTGACCTTTGAGGCCATATAACAAATAACCATCTACTTAACCAGCAACGGCCCACTCGGACCAGTTAGGGGGGACCATCGAGCTTATGCGCCGATAAAATTTCTTTTCGCACACGGATCAATAAACTCAGCTTAGTC
>CAZJBZ010000391.1:0-4202 GCA_964543975.1 uncultured Spirochaetales bacterium | reverse complement strand
TTGGCAGACGCGGGATACGACTGCGGACTAGCCGGAAAATTGCACCTCTCCCGGGCGAAAGGACGTGTCGAAAAGCGGCCCGACGACGGATATCGCTTTTTCAAATGGAGCCATCATCCTATGCCCGATTGGGCGGAAGGCCACGCGTACGCGGAGTGGCTGCGCGATACGAAAGGTGTGGATCCGGAAGAGTTGTTGGGACCGCTCCGAGGGATGACGTATGGCGCCGGGGTGCCCGCCGAATACCATCAGACCACCTGGTGTACCGAGATGGCGATGGAGTTTATTTCCCAGGAACGGGAAGGGCCCTGGTTGATGAGTCTCAATCCTTTCGATCCCCATCCGCCCTTCGACCCTCCCAAGGAGTATCTCGACCGCTACGATCCGGAAAAACTGCCCTATCCGCTGTTTCAGGAGACCGACGTGCCCAGACAAAAGGCGTTCAAGGAGATCGACCAGCAGAGCATCGATGCCGTTGATCCGCGCGTTAAACCCGAGGCCGATCCCAAGCCGACGCCGGGAGTAGATACCGCCTCCAGCCCGCCCTCCGCGTTCGATTCACGGAAAGTGATCGCCTCCTACTACGCCATGATCGAGCTGATCGACAACGAGGTTGGCAGGCTGATGGATTTCCTGGAAGAGCGGGGAGAGATCGAGAATACCATCATCATCTTCACCAGCGACCACGGAGAGCTGTTAGGCGACCACGGACTCATTTACAAGGGGTGTCGATTTTTTGAAGCGCTGGTCCATGTGCCCCTCATCATCTCCTGGCCCGAGCGGTTCAAGAGCGGCCTTCGAAGCAGCGCATTGGTTGAATTGGTCGACCTGCCCCAAACCATCCTGGAAGCGGCGAGCCTTTCGGGGGGAAGCGGTTCCGACACATCGAGCCAGAAAGCCGCAGGTCCCGGCGCGGCGGGCATTGAGAAGGCCGCCGGCAATCTGCCGATGAGCATGCAGGGAAAATCGCTTGTGCCCATTTTGGAAGGCAGCGCGGACCCCTCCGTGCATAAGCCGTATGTGACCGCTGAGTATTACGACGCGGTCGATCTGCCGCGGGGGAGTCACGGGACCATGTACTTCGACGGCCGCTACAAGAGCGTGCTCTACCACGATGTGGATGTGTGCGAGATGTACGACCTGGAAGAGGACCCGGGAGAGTTCAACAACCTTTTCGGCAGACCGGAGTTCGTCGAAATACAGGCTGAGCTGCTGCGCCGCCACTCTAACGCGCTCATGACCACTGTCGACCCGGGCATAAAACGGACGGGGAGTTATTGAGTTGTCGGGAGGCTGTATGCTGTTTACCATAGAAGAAGAGACTTGCACGAGGTGCGGAATATGCGTTGATGTGTGTCCCGCACGAATCATCGTTCAGGATAATGGTTCGATACCGATGCCCGCCGCTGATGCGGAGGAGCGGTGCATTAAATGCGGTCACTGCGTTACCGTCTGTCCCTACGGTGCCTTGTCCCTTGAGAATATGCCGGTGGACCAGTGCCCGCCGGTTCGCGAGGATTTACTCATTGAACCTGACCGTCTGGAGCATTTTTTACGCGCTCGCAGGTCCATTCGTGCTTTCAAAGACAACCCGGTTGACCGCGGCGAGCTATCGAGGCTGATAGAAACCGCTCGCTACGCGCCCACCGGAAGCAACAGTCAACAGGTCAAATGGATTGTTGTATACGAAAAGGGGAAGGTGCGGAAAATCGCGGATACCGTCGCGGACTTCTTCCGGTCCAAAATTGAGAAGGACCCGGCGGCGCCCGAGGCGAGCCGGCTGCAACATATTATCAGGATACATGATTCGGGTTTTGACTACATCTGCCGCGGTGCGCCGCACCTGATCCTGGCGTACGCACCCGACGAACGGGGTCCCGGGGACTGTATCATCGCCGCAACCTATCTGGAGATAGCGGCGTTTTCAGCGGGCCTGGGTCCGTGTTGGGGTGGATTCGTCATGCTTGCGGGCAGGAACAGGTGGCCTGATCTCCACCGGATTCTCGATCTTCCCAATGAACACACGGTGTATGCCGCGATGATGATCGGCCGTCCGAAGTATATGTATAGAAGGCTGCCGCTCCGGAATGAAGCCCATGTCACATGGATGGACTAATGGAAGAAGGAAGAAATAGATGGGGCACTTGCAAAAATCACTATTCTATCAGGAATGAAACACTGAAATACTAACAATATAAGTGAGCCTTTTATCAAATAGGGCTGTGTGGCAATTGCAAAAATTACAATTGTATGCAGTATAAGTATTTAAGTTTTTTAGCACTGTTAAATTCGTTATTTTTGCAATTGCCTCAAGTAATTGCAATTTTTGCAAGTGCCGCTTAACC
This sequence comes from uncultured Spirochaetales bacterium, assembly GCA_964543975.1. Taxonomy (GTDB): domain Bacteria; phylum Spirochaetota; class Spirochaetia; order SPDA01; family CAZJBZ01; genus CAZJBZ01. The sequence goes on along the minus strand of CAZJBZ010000391.1, from coordinate 1,857 downwards.
CCATTTTGCATGAAGCTCGGATGGGAAGATGACAGTTATTGAGTACTAACACAGTTCTCCGTTCCACAGCACGGAGAGGAATGTTTTGTAATTAATAATCTGTATTCCGTCATCCGTCTTGCGGTCTTTTTTCTCAGACAGACGAGAACACGTTTTTTATCTTCCGGATGGTCTACGGCCAGTTGCCGCAATCCTTTTAAGTGATCGTTTGTAATACGTGTCAACACCGATTTAAATTTTCCGCATTTCACCTATTTGATTTTTCCGGTTTTTGGGAAAAAATTATTCGAAGTCAACGACTCCGATTTTCAATCTGTCTTTCATTCTAAACGAATCCCCCTTCAAACTAATCACATGCGAATGGTGCAGCAGCCGATCTAAGGTAGCAGTAGCTACTGCGTCGTCACTCATCATTTCTCCCCATTTGGAAAAGGGTTTGTTAGTCGTGATAATGATTGATCCGTGCTCATAGCGGGCATTGATCAGTTGAAAAAATAACGTTGCCTGCTCCTGGTTCAGGTTTTCATACCCGACCTCATCGATTACCAGCAGATGAGGTTTCCGAAACCACTGCAGTTTCCGTTTTAACTTGTTCGCTTCTCTCGCTTTCACCAAACGCTCGGTGAGATCCATGCACGTTAAGTAATACGCCGTAGAACCGGTCATACATGCCTTTTAGGCGAGGGCCAAGAGCAAGTGGGTCTTTCCCAGTCCGCTCGGTCCCATGAGGATGATATTTTCTTTTCTGCCGAGAAATGAAAGGGAAGAAAGCTCTTTAAACTTTCGTTCCGTAAGCCCTCCCTTCGGCCAGGTGAGATCAAAGTCTTCCAGTTTTTTAATCTGTGGAAGACCGGAAACCTTCAGTCTTGTTTTCGTCATCCGTTCTTTTCGGGGAATATACTCAAGCTCAATGAGCTCAGCGATTGCTTCCATCAGAGGTGCGTCCTGCCTGGATTTTTCCGAGAGGAAGCTTTCCAATCCTACCCGAAGTGGAAATTGCGTTATGGTGGAGCATCACGTAAATGGATTGAATACCTTAATTTCCTGTACACCGGTAAAATCTTTATCGTTTTCCGTCATCAACAGTTTTATGTCGTACACGAGCATTGTTGCTATCAATTGGAAATCAAAATATCGTTGTTTAGTAACTGAATACTTTTCGCACAATTCGAGTGTTTTCATCTGGACCTCTATGGAAAGCGGCAAAATAGTAACGTACGATAGGTTGATGATCGATACGATCTTTTCCTTTGCAACGGAAGGTGAATCGGGTACGGACATCTTAGGGCCCGTTATATTCGGATACATTTCTGCTAAGTTTTGCACTGAAATGTATGTATTGGCCGATTTTCTGTTATCCTTAGTTAGTAATGATGACGCTATAGGATGCCGATGATCACTCTTTAAGGTCGCATAAATAAGTACGTTGGTATCAAGCAGGACATCTTCTTCAATCCTTTTCATAGGTATCAGCTCTTGAAAATTGACCTTTGAAAGCAGCATCACTGGTGACTATCTGCTGATTACCCCTATTAAACTTATCCAGATAAGTTTCTATAGCAATTTCCGATACTTGGCTTACGGAACGTCGTTCGGCTTTTGCGTATTTCTTAAGAAGATCAACTATCCTTTTTTCAATGGTAACACTAATATGTTCTTTCATAATACTTATTATAGTACAGATGCAAAGAGTTGTCAAAAGAGCGCACGGACCTACCGCACGGCTGTCGATTAATACCCCCCGTACTTCCTGACCGCTTCCGACATCGAGCGGATGTTCTCCGGTTTCAGGTAGCTTGCCAGGCTGTTGCCGCTGGAGACGATGTAGCCTCCTCCCGGACCGAGGATATCGATGAG
>CAZJBZ010000390.1:0-4219 GCA_964543975.1 uncultured Spirochaetales bacterium | reverse complement strand
TCGCGCGATCTATCATGCTGAAGATGAGAATCTTCTCCTCGCCGGGACCTATAAAAACGGTTTTATGATCTCCCGCGACACCGGTATAAGCTGGGAGGCAAAAAACGACGGACTCCCGCATCGTATCGTCTATCCGTTTGAAAACAATACCTATCGGACCATCACCTCGATAAGTGTCAACCCAAAGGACAGCACTCGGATTGCCGTTACCACCTCGTTCGGACTCTATGCCACCGAGAATCAAGGGAGATTCTGGGAAGAGATACCGCTTTGCCCTCCGATAAAAACCAGTGCCTATATCACCGCGGTAGCGCTCCATCCTGATAATCCGGACCGTTTTTTAGTCGGCACCTCCTTTAGCGGGGTATTCGAAACGATGGACCGCGGCAAAACATGGTTGGAACGGCAGGAGAATATCGACGTACTGTACAGGGGCGCCGGTTTTTATGAAGAGATTTCGGGTGTAGCCTATCATCCCGATAGAGAAAACATTATTTTCGTCTCTTGCGGATTCGGGAAAGGCCTCTTTGGTACCGATGAAAGCGGCGGCCTTTTAAAACAGATACCCTTCCCAGGTGAAAAAACAAAAACGCCTTCTAAAACCGACGGCGATGATCCGATAATCGAAGCCCTTCACACCACCTTTATCGACGGGCAGTGGAAACTTGTTGTGACAACCGACAACGCGGTATGGGTTTACAATGCCGAAAGACATACCTGGACGAGAAAAGAAAAACCTCCGGTTGTCCGGGATCGTACCCACTCCACCGCTAAGTCCGATAAAATGGAGAAAGCGTCCAAACGGTACGGCATCTATATCGGAGCCCACAACGGCAATCGTGATAACGTTGAGGAGTATTTGGATTTTTTAGTGGAACATGACTTCAATACCCTGGTAATCGATGTAAAAAACGATAGAGGAATCGTCACCTATAACACTCAATTAAGCCTACCAAAAGAGATGGGTGCGGTTTATCAACTGTTCAACCTTGAGAAACTATTGGAAATGGCCCATGAGAGGGGCATCTACGTCATCGGAAGACAGGTAGTATTTAAGGACCAACGTCTCTATGAGTACAGTCGCAATACGTACGCGATATGGGACACCGAAGAGAAGGGGCCGTGGGGGCATCTCTTTAAAATAGAGAACGAAGAAACGGAAGAGTTCACCTACGAACAACGGGAGTATTGGGTCGATCCCTACTCACGGTTTGTTTGGGATTATAACGTTTCTATCGCGCGGGAATTGGAAAAACGGGGCATCGATGAGATACAGTTCGACTACATTCGTTTTCCTTCCGACGGAGATTTATCGACCGCCCAATACCGATATCAAAAAGAAGGCATGAGAAAGACGGAGGCCATCGAATCGTTTCTCGTTATGGCCGAAGAAGCATTGTCGATACCGATCAGCACCGATCTTTACGGTTTCAACTCATGGTACAGAATGGGCAATTGGATCGGACAAAGTATCGAAACCATCTCCCACCACGTCGATGCCATCTGTCCCATGTTTTATCCATCCCATTTTCCCCGCTCATTCATGAAAGAAGAACCGTACCTGGAAAGGGCGAAGAAAATCTATAGAGAGGGAAGCCGTCGGGCTGCCGTTCTCGCGGGAAACAGGAGTATTATACGACCGTACGTGCAGGCGTTTCTCATCGGGGGGGAGGTAGAGTTTGAAAAACCGACCTATACCGATTATCTGTTGAAACAGCTTGAAGGAACAAGCGATTCACCCGCATCCGGTTTCACCCTCTGGAACAACTCCAACCGTTACTATATGGTGACCGTGCCGCTCAATAGCTACGTTCAAGCGAAAAAAAAGAGGCAGGACAAATCCAATACCCCTCCCGACACGAATGAAGAAGCACTGCTCAATTGAGAGGTGACGGGCTTGAATCGCCGTAAATGAAAATTGTAAACTACCGGAGGCAATTACCTAGCATCCGTATTTTGTAAGAGGCTCACTGTATCTATGTTCGTAGGCTCTCTTCTCATACTTCTCTTTATCTTCGATGTCGCTCTTATCGTTCTCATTTTTACATACAATCCGAAAGGGACGGCGAACAGGTTTTTAGGACTGCTTCTTATACCTATAACCCTCTCCAATCTTGTTATTCTCTTTCTCTATTCGGCACAGGGTAAACTGCCGGTAAAGATCGGTACAAATATTGCTATTTGGAATATCATCCTCTTTTTTCCGCTCTTTTATCATTTTACCTTCAATTTTCCGAGAAAGCAGCTCCTTGGAAAGAAGAAGTACCAGATGCTCATTGTTTACCTCACTCCGATAATCATCGGACTCCTCAATCTTTTATCGATAGAATTTGATACAAAAATCGGCTTCTTCTCCAGCATACTGCCTTTCTCTTTGGGAGCGGAAAAGGGAACAGGTTTTTACCTCTACCATTTCTTTGTACTGTTTTACATCCTTATACTTCTCGTTCTTACTTCACGCCGGTTAATCCTTTCCCTTAGGCTGCCGATCCTAAGACGGGAACGGCATACGGTTATTCTTCTCCTGATCGGGTTTATTCCCCTTTCTTTTGTCCTGTTGTTCAATTATTTGCTTTTCTATCCGCTTTCATGGGGGATATACCTCTATTTAAGCGCCTCTACAGTCTATACTGTCTTCTTCGTCTTTTTAGTTATCCAATTCGGCTTTATAGAGAGAAAAGCGCTGGTTCGGGTTTTTATCTTATATCCGGCTTTGATTGGAGTCTTGTTTCTCATATTTCGGGTCTTTCTTACCGATTTTAATTCAACGGTCATTGAACTCTTTAAAATTAACGGTTCGTTCCTCATGAGTGTGGAGGTACTGGTCTTTTTCGCCCTCCTCTCCCCTTTAACTAAATTGGTCGAAGACAACATGGTGAATATCATCATCCCCATCAAACAGAACTTTCATGAAGCTTTAAAGGACGGTTCCGCTAAATTGGTCCATATAATCAACCTCTACGAACTTGACAAATTCTTGTCCGAATTGTTCTTTGAAGAGATAAGAATAAAGCAATTTTTCTTTCTTGTTAAGGACGACCATAACCGGCGGTTTCAAACATTAAGCCGCAAAACGCACAGACGGGTCCCCGAGTTCAGTGAGAGAGGTGAGTTGATTGATAAGCTAAAGAAAGAGAAGAGAATCATCGACATCCAGCAGCTTGCCATTTCATGGTCTAAAGGAGAGGAGCTGAATATCCTCGACTATTTCAAGATTAGTCTTGTTATTCCTCTGTTTGAGCAGAATAATATTATCGGAATAGCACTATTGGGAGAGCCCGGTTTTGTCCAAACGTGGCATCAACCGGAAATTGAGGCCCTTCAACTGTTTGCTTCGGGGCTTTCCATTACTATGGTAAGATGCAAGATGCATCGCCGCGCTTTGGAACTGGAAAAAAGACAGGCGAGAATTGAGAAAATGACCGTGCTCAACGAATTAACTTCCGGAGTAGCCCATGAAATACGCAATCCGATGTCCATCATTTCAACTTCAGCTGAAACAATCGCGAAAAAAGAGCTCTCGTCACAAGAAATAAAGAGACTCGCCCTCTATATTCAGGAAGAGACAAAACGGATGTCCGATTTGCTGAGCAAAATATTGGTATCATTTTCTCCGAAAAATGATTTGAAAAACACCTCTACCGCGGTTGTATCAGTCGTTCGTCACACGTTTGAACTTATCGAAGCACAGGCACGAAAAAAGAACATTCATCTTGAAATTTCCGCACCGATAAAAAATATTGAGGCTTTTATCGATTGGGCAGCCTTAACCCAGGTTTGTCTCAATATTGCGCTCAACGCTATAGAAGCTACTCCGGAAAACGGCACCATCGAAGCTAAATTGGAAGAACAGAAAAATAAAATCCGTATTCTCTTTATCAACGACGGGGTACGAATACCGGAGTCGATAAGAGATCAAGTCTTTAATCCGTTCTTCACGACAAAAGAAAAAGGGACCGGCTTGGGCTTGTCGGTATCGCGCCGGCTCATTAAGGAAGCGGGAGGATCATTGAAGATAGTACCCCACGAATCAAAAACAGTCTTTCAAATTCTCCTTCCGACAATCACAAATAAAAAAACTAATGAGAAAAAAGAACCCAGTTTTTTACGAAAACCGTTTAAAAACATTCTATCGTAAACGGCATAAACGGTAATTGCAGAACGATGCTTCGGAGAAAATAATAATGTCAGAAAAAAAAATAGTATTAATTGAGGATGA
>CAZJBZ010000389.1:0-4263 GCA_964543975.1 uncultured Spirochaetales bacterium | reverse complement strand
ATATTAAAAGCAATAACACAAAAAAAATAATTGATATAGGGACAGGTTCAGGATGTATAGCGGCTGCTTTGGCAAAAATATTTCCGGAAAAGGAAATTCATGCTATTGACGTATCTGAAATCGCTTTGAATATTGCCAAGAAAAATACCGGTACGATAAAATCATTCTACGAAACAAATATCAATCTGGCATCTCTGCAGCCTTCATTTAATTTTTATGATGAGAATAACCCCATCTACACCCATAAACGGTACCTTCCCGCCTCAAAATTCAATTTTTGTACGATATCCGAATCATTAACGGCCGAAGGAAGCATCATCACCAACGCGTCAATAGTAAAATCGATTATCGGTATCAGAACGATAATCGAATCCGGCGCCAATTTGGACGGCATCATCTGCATGGGTGAAGATTATTACGAAACAGACGCGGAAAAAAAGGAAAACAGACAAAAAGGCATACCCAACATGGGTATCGGACAGGCAACAATTATCAGGAACGCGATAATCGATAAGAACGCACGGATCGGAGACGGCTGCCGAATCGGAATAGATTTAAAACAGCGGGACGACGGCGACCATGGTAACTACTACATTCGGGACGGGATTATCATTATCCCGAAAAAAGCGGTCATTCCTAACGGCACCGTCATTTAGAGTGTAACCGAAAGAGTGCCTCTACTATGATTGCGTCTGAAGCCGGAAATGCGAGCCTCTTCAAGTCGGCCATGCTTACCCAGGCCGTTTCTTGATGCTCATGAGAATGAATTCGAGTGGGATTTTCTATCGTAATAGAGTAAGCCAATAGTTTATACTGTGTACCTTGATTGGTGAATGTGCCTGTGCAGAGCAATTCACCGACCGTTACTTCAATAGCAAGCTCTTCTTTTAATTCCCTAATTAAAGCCTCTTGGGTGGTTTCATTTTCTCGCACCTTGCCGCCGGGAAATTCCCACCGTTCACCGATGCTTGTTCCAGGCTTTCGTTTCGCGACAAGGTATGTCCCGTCTTGTTCCGCCACTCCCGCGGTTGAAAGACGCATTTCTACGGTTAGAGGAAAAGTACACGCGGCATGATAAAGTGAAGTATACCGACAACCATACCCGCAATGCCGATAATCGATTTATTTTTCATAAAGACGGAATCGAGCTTTTCCACCGTTTCGGTGGTAACGGTAGATCTTGCCTTATAGTAGCTGATGAAGAGCGTTATTCCAATTATCAAGCCGCTTAAGGCCGGGAGGAGGTCACCGACTACCGGGATATCACCTTCCGTTACGCTTAAAAGTTTCAGAATACCAAAAATAAAGGCGAGAATTCCCACTATAAGCTGAAATCCGTTATTGGCTACTGCCGCACGCATACGAACCAAACCTGGAAATTTTTGTTCCAAATAATCCAGCGATAAGACAAATCCTCCAAGCAGGTTCGTCACAATTGATAAAAAATAAAACTGTATCATACGTCCTTCTCCCTTCGACAAATCAGCTTCTAAAACAGTCTAAGATCCTGTTTATAGCATAGTAAAATAGTTATCCGGGGTCAACAAATATTTTTTCTATTCCCCTTCCGGTTTTATGGTTGCACTCAATTTTTTCTCTTGGCCTCCTGCCGACACCACAGCGAATACTTTACCGTCCTCCTTTCTCATGCGTAGTGTTGCCCTGATAATCCGCGAACCGCCTTTCCCTTCGGGTAATATGTCGAAAACGGTCGTTTTGTTGTCGGTTCCCTCGATTGTAAAAATCACCGACACGAGATTATCTTCATTTCCTTTCGGAGTATCGATTGCTTCAACCGAAACACTCACGTAGCCGGTATCTTCAAAATGAAACCCCTGCAGAGTAAATCGATATCCTTCAATTACTGCCGAAGAAAATGAGGCGTTGATAAAGGGCAGGACGATGAAATACATGAATATGATAACGAGAACATCCAAGAGCAAGATGGTCAAAGCACGATTTCTTTTAAAAAGCCCTCGCGGTGGAGGATTTTCCAACCTCTCTTTCAGGCTGTCGGGAAGAGATCTCCTCCTTTCTGATCTATCGTAATGATAATGTAACTCTTCTTTTGCCATTCCGCCTCTTGTACACACCGACTACCGGTCGGGTCTCACGCAAATGAGGACTATGCAGCAATTACCTCCACTGATAAAACGGCGATTTTGAAAGTGCCTCACCTCATTTGCTTTATATAGCTTTGCTGACTACCCTCCCGTTCTTTTTCCAATAACGTATCACTCCGCCACCACACCACCTTAGCCGACTCCTCTTCACACAAAAGGGCCGTTAGAATACCGGAAGGGTCTACATAAAAGGTCCTGTACAATATTTCACTGTCCTTTAAAATAATGCGGGTTCTTTCTACCACTCTTCCTTCCTTATCCAGCAGAAGCAGTTGGTAATAGCTTCCTTCATCCGGAGCAAGGAGGAAAAAGAATCCACCCGACGCGACGCCGATAAACTCATACAGCATTTCATCTTTTTCCAGTTCCAGAACTGCAAGATCATCCTGACTGATATAATGTCTCGGTATATCGGTATATCGTGAGTATTGTTCCGAAAGAAGATCAAACGTATAAATTCGGGAACCATAGTAATCAATACCTGATGCGGCCTTTGTTGATTGAGCTATTTTGTTCAGGTAGTAATCGATTTTAAGATAGAGATGATGAGATTCCGGGTCTGCAAAAATGGTATCTAAATTGGCGATTATCCCCTCCTCCTCGGGTGCGGGCAGTTTCTTATGGAGAATATCTACCGTATATATTCGTCTTCCTTCCGATGTATACCAAAAAACGGTCCACGTCTTCGTAGATCGGGTAAACACAACGATCTCTCCCCCTGAAGAAATTTGAATCCGTTCGATATAAGAAAAAGGAGTACCTCCGATCCCTTCCTGTCCCAAATAATCTAACAATTCACCGGTCCTGCTAAATCGTAAGACAATTTGATCGAGCATCGCCTGTCGCTCAGCGTCGAATTCGCCGCGCTCCTTCGGTACCGTATTCTGGATTAGAAGGTGTCGTTCGGGAGTCACAGCTATCTCGCCCACTTCCGTGAAATTGTATGGGAACGCGGCCCTATTCGATACCGTTTCAGTCTCCTTACTCACACTAAGGAGGATTGGTTGAGGGTTCTCCTGAGGGTCGTAATAGAGGGCGAGTAAATCCCCATAGGAATTGAACTTCATCACCTTTTGACCTTCGCCGTTGCCGATGTAAAAAAGACCGTCTTTCATAGAGAGTCCGATTTTTTTCCGAAAACTTTTACCTTCCAACTGAAAAAAATGTAATTGGTCTTCCATCCTGCCTATCGGCAGTTCAAAGAGTATCTCTTGTGCCAAGGTTTCTTCGGCTTCTTTGGTGCAGCCGGCCAAACCGAAAAGGAGGAGTGCTCCGGCAGTACATATTATAGGTATAGAAAATATCGATCTTTTCAACAGTGGGCCTCATGTAAAAAAACGGTGTGCAGGAGTAGTCCTCCTCTTACCTCTATTCGTTTAAATAGTACTTTAGGGCTTTACACATGTCAATTGATTCAAACACCAGCCGTGTAGAGGATTTTGAAATGCTGAACCGTGTATACTTTTTTATCATAAATTGTTATATTGATGATGTATGACACAGAATATCATTACGGCCCTATTCGGTACCCAGCATGAACGGGACCTTAAAAAGATGCTTCCGCTTTTGAACCACATTAACCGGCATGAGACGTGGGCGTTAGGACTCTCCAAAGAACAGTTCATTGAAAAAACGGCAGAATTGAAAAAGCGATATCAGGATGGTACAAGCTTAGATGATCTCTTGCCGGAGGCATTCGCCTTGGCGCGGGAAGCAGCGAGAAGAACTCTCGGGGAAAGACCGTACGATGTTCAGCTTTTAGGCGGTATTGTTCTACATCAGGGAAAGATTATGGAGATGAAAACCGGTGAGGGAAAAACCCTCTCCAGTGTGACGGCAGCCTATTTGAACGCCCTTACAGGCGATGGTGTACACATCATTACTGTCAATAACTATCTTGCCGAACGTGATGCCGCCTGGATGGGACCGGTATTCAACTATTTAGGCGTTACCGTAGGCTGCGTACTTTCGGAAATGGATAATGAAACCAGGAAGCAGGCGTACAAAAAAGACATAACCTACGGAACAAATAACGAATTCGGCTTCGACTATCTGCGCGACAATATGCGGTGGGAGTTCGGCAGTAAAGTACAAAAAAATCACCATTTTTGTATAATTGATGAAATCGACAGCATCCTTA
>CAZJBZ010000388.1:0-4267 GCA_964543975.1 uncultured Spirochaetales bacterium | reverse complement strand
CCACCTCCCTTTTTCATCGGCTCCGCGACCAGCCGGATCATGGTAGCGTAGCCTACAGGGCCGACAAAGTAGCTTCTCTCCCAGTCCTGCCTTTCGGCATCGAGCGCTTTTGCGGTAAAAGCGAATGCGTTATTGATAAGGTAGTGGACCGTACCGAACTCTTGAATGGTATGATCGACCAGTTTTTTGCAGAACGCTTCATCGATCATATCGCCCTGAAGGAATTTGACGTTGTAGCCGGAGCTTGTAAGCTCTTTTTCCGTTGTTGTACCGATATCGCTGATGCCGGAGAATACTACTGAGGCCCCCTCCTTGCAGAGTTCTTCAACACAGGCCCGTCCGATGCCGGAAGCCCCCCCTGTAACAACGGCAATTTTGTTCTTAAATCTTTCGGGAAAATATTGTGGTTTGTCGTTTAACGTTCCCTTCATTCTTTACCTCCTTTTTAGTTCAAACCGGTACGTACCGGAACCTATTTCAAAATAGATCCAATCACGTGACGCTTGGTCGCTCATCTGTTCGACTGTCCGCGTTGTGTCGGCTCCCGGAGCGTGCGGGGTCATGAGTTGAGGAAGCACCTCTCCCGCGTTGATTCCTGATACTCCTTGGATAAAATCGCCATTTTCCCATATCAGTCTCCCCTCTTCGGTTACCTGCAAGGGTTTGTCGCTCTTTCCCGCTCCGAGAGTGGGCAAACCTACAGTCGCCGTACTGTTTGCCGGGATAGTTACCTGCATCTTAAACTGGTTTTCTTCTCGCTGCCAATGTACTTCAACGGTCCCCCGGACAGTTTTAAAGGAAGCATTCACATGATTCAAGCCCTCTATAACATGAGGCTTAATAATCATTCTCTCCCACCCCGGACTGCGTGGATCGATGTTGATCCCGGCCAAGTACTTGTAGAACCATGCGCTTACGTTTCCTAAACAGGGATGGGCATGGGAGTTCATCCCCGGTCCGGTCAAGTATTCCCATCGCTCCCAATTTGTCGTTGCCCCCATGGAGATCATATATCCCCAACTCGGATAGGTAGTTTGTGTTGCAATTTTGTAGGCAACGTCACCTGCTCCGTATGCTGCAAGGACTTCCATCAAGAACTTCGTTCCATGATTGCCGGTGGACAGATGTTCCTTCTTTGTTTCCATTACATCATGAACAATATTCTTCAGGACCTCCTTTTCTCGTCCTTCAGGGACCAGCCGTAAGAAGAGCGGGAAGGCGTTGGAGGCCTGGCTGCCGGAAGCGTATTGAGCGGTCTTTTCATTAAAAAACTTTTTGTTAAACGCTTCCGTAATCGATTCGGCACGTTTGCGGTAGGCGGCCGCGTCGCTGCCGCGACCGATAATCTGAGCGATATCGGCAATAGTGCGGCCGGCATAGATAAGATGGGCGGTACCCATCAACATACCGGGTGTCACCGCGGAATAGGAGCCGACCGTCGTCACTGCACCCGGACTGTCAGGAGGAAGGCCCGGCTTATCAGGCGGCCAGCTTTCGGGTATTGGTGAACACCAATCGCCGTACCAACAGTAGTCGATCAACCCATCCTTTGTGTGGGAATAGAGACAGTCGGCCCACCCTTTAACGCTTTCGTAGTACTCCTCTACAATGCGCTTGTCCCCGTAAAACAGATACATAAACCAAGGTATCAGGACGTAGGAGATTGCGGTAGAATCAGCCGGAATGTTCCCCCACCGAAACGGGGCCGTATCGGCAACGGCTCCGGTTTCTGCGTCCTGCGTGTCCTTGATGTCCCACAACCACTTGGTGAAAAAACGCGCCAATCCGTAGTTATACATCGATTCTTCGATACGAACCGTCATATCGTTTAACCATCCCTGCCTCTCATTCCGCTGCGGACAGTCGGTCGGTGCTCCGTGAAGATTGTTCCCTTCGGTCCAGGCAACGTTGCGCTGAATGGTATTAATCAGATCGTTGGAACATGTGAATTGTCCTACCTGCTCGACTGAATTCCTGACGACACAACCAGTGATGTTTTGAAGCTCCGGCTTTCCCGGAAAGCCGGTTACTTCGATATAACGATATCCGAAATAGGTAAATCGCGGCTTATAAACCTCCTCTTCAACTCCGCCTTTTAAGGTATACATTACATGCGCCCGTGCAGTACGAAGGTTTTCCTGGTTGACTGTACCGTCCTCGTAGAGGACCTCGGCGAACTTTAGCGTAACACACGTTCCCTCATCCCCCTTGACTCTCAAAATGCACCAACCGGCGATATTCTGGCCCAAATCGTAAACATAAGACCCCGGTTTCGGATTGGTTATCGCAATCGGTTCCACATGATCAACTACCTTAATCGGCTCAATCATCTGCGCCTTCATCCTGCCGCCGGGAGCGGTAACACGCTGCGCGTGAAGCCAGTTCAGGTTATTCTCTTTGAAATCCGGAGTGTCCCACCCGGGAATCTCGAGCCGAGCGTCGTAGACCTCTCCGTCATGAACATCATTTTTTATTATTGGGGCAGTCGTCACAGACCAGCTCCAATCGTGGCCCCCCAACATCTCTTTCGAACCGTCTTCATAGATTATTTCAAGCTGCAGATATAATTTCGGTGTTCCGTGCCATCCGTTGCCGAGAACAACACCCACCGCGTTCTTCCCTTTCTTCAAGGCATCGGTCACGTCATAGGTAACGTACAGCACGGTTTTCGTATATTCGGTCCATCCGGGGTCCAAGACATTGTCCCCTACCCTTTCTCCATTAATATGCAGCTCATAATACCCTAGGCCCGAAATATACATCCGCGCCCACGCAATTGGTTTTGATAATTCAAAAGCCCTCCGGCAGTAGAGCGCTTCACCGCTTTTCCCGCCGGTATATCCCTTCCATACAGCTTTCCAATCTTCGGGTTTCAACAGTCCCATCTCGAACCAGGCAGTTTCACTCTCAGGGCTTTCGCGATCACTTTCATCCCATACCGTCACCTTCCAGAAATACCGCATCCTGCTTTCAAGCTTCTTGCCTTCATACTCGATATTTATAGATTGTGACGATGAAACTTTGCCGCTGTCCCATACATCCCCGGTACCGCTCGAAAGTTTATCTTCGCTTGAAGAGACAATTATCCCGTAGGCGGATTGTTTTTTATTGCGATCTTTATTGTCTGCAGCCAACTGCCAGGAAAATCTCGGCTTCTCAACATCCATGCCCAAAGGGTTCTTGCAATATTCACATAACAATTCTTTCGGCGCCTTTAATGAACTCATTACTACCTCCATACGTGCCGGAAACGGCACCTTCTATTGTACACTATTTTAATTCCAACTTCAGCACGCCCGAAATGGGTCCGGAGATCACGCAGGCGGATGGCGAGTGACGTCCGGCTGCAGAACCGTCAGCGGCTGGAACTACCACCGGCCCGCTACCGGCTGCAGAACCGCCACCGGCTCGCTTGACACCGCCAGCGGCAGTAACTATCATGCCTTAGTTGTTTGAATAGGAGAACTTCTTTCAACACGGCTGCAATGGTGATTTTTATAATGTCCTGAGGTGTAATGATGGGCGGTAAAACTGAAAAACTAAACAACAAAGTATGTGCGGTAACCGGGGCGGCGAGGAGCATCGGTTTAGGTATAGCGGAACGCTTCTGCACTGAAGGCGCGAGCGTAGTGATGATCGACATCAACCCCCTCGTAAAAGAAGAGGCGGGACGGCTGGAATCGCTGGGACATTCCGCTTCCTCCTTCATCCTCGATATAACGGACAGGAACGCCGTGTTCGACTGTTTTCGCGAAATTGAAAAGCGGACCGGTCCCGTCTATGCCCTGATCAACAATGCGGGCATCGTAGGGCAGAAGCCGTTTGAAGAGATCACGCCGGAAGAACTGCACGCCATGTTCAACGTCAATGTCTACGGCACCCTCTACTGCTGCCAGGCCGCCGTTACAAGCATGAAATCCCGACAAAGCGGCCGCATCATCAACTTTTCATCTAAATCAGGCAAAACCGGATCAGCCCTCATGGCCCATTACTCCGCCGCCAAAGGGGCGATCATTTCTCTGACCCATGCCTTGGCTTTCGAACTTGCACCTTACAATATTAATGTAAACTGCGTGTGTCCCGGGATTACCGATGAGAGCGGTGTGTGGGAACACGTCAGCAGCGGTTATGTAAAGAACCTCAATCTCTCCCGCGAAGAGGTCATCGAGAAGTTTACCGCTAAAATCCCTCTCAAACGGTTGTGCGCAATCGCCGATGTTGTCGATTTCGTATACTTTCTGACCGCCTTCGGCGATTACTGCACCGG
>CAZJBZ010000387.1:0-4274 GCA_964543975.1 uncultured Spirochaetales bacterium | reverse complement strand
CCGAGCGGTCAAAGGGGGCAGACTGTAAATCTGTTGGCTCAGCCTTCGAAGGTTCAAATCCTTCTCTCCCCATTTTTGATTTCTTCCAAAAAGCGATCATATGTCTTAGAATTACCCATGACTCAGAAATTTTATGATAAAGGACTCCGGTTCGAATGTCTGCGCTGCTCGCGGTGCTGCAGATTGGAACCGGGGTATGTTTTTTTAACGCCAAACGATTTATCATTGCTCATAGAGGCAACGGGATTGTCAAAGGAGCAATTTATTCTTGATTTTTGCCGCTGTGTTAAGATAGCCGGATTCAAACGGCTTTCTTTAAAAGAAAAAGAAAATTATGATTGCATCTTTTGGGAAGGAAAAGGATGTACGATATATCCCTCTAGGCCTCTTCAATGTAAAAGCTATCCGTTTTGGAGCCACTACTTGTCATCATTGGGTAACTGGAATACACTTTCTAAGAGTTGTCCCGGTATTAATAGGGGAAAGTTTTTTTCTAAACATGAGATAGAATATTGGCTCAATAGAAAACAAGAAGAGCCCTTACTTCCTTGTAAATAATGAGTGTAATAGGAAGGATGAAAGTATGAAAGTCAGATTCTGGGGAGTACGCGGATCAATCCCCACACCCCTTAGCCCCATGCAGATCCAAAGCAAAATTGCGGCGGTTGTGGAGAGAATAAAACCTGACGATTTGAAGTCACCCGAGACTCGTGAAGCTTTTCTGGCAGGGTTGCCTTCATATATAATGGGGACCGCGGGCGGAAACACGACGTGCATAGAAATTGATCTTTCGGACGGTACAATAATCATTATCGATTGTGGATCCGGCCTTCGAGAACTGGCGGCACTACTAAAAAAACAAAATGATTATATCCGACACTATCATATCTTTTTCACCCATTTCCATTGGGACCATCTACAGGGGCTTCCTTTTTTTTCTCCGATCGCATACGATCCACGCTGCTCTATTACCTTTTACAGTCCTGTCGAGGATTTTGAAAAATATGTTCGCGATCAGATGAAATACCCCTATTTCCCGGTTACTATGGATGTTATGAATGCGAAAATAGAGTTTATTGTGCTCAAGAACTCTCCGATACAAATTGGAACGGGAACCGTTATGTGGCGGAACGTCAAACACCCTGGAAGCTGCTATTCATACAAAATAACCGAAAACGACAGTTCAATGATTTTTTCAACAGATACTGAATTAACTGAGAAAGATTTCGAAAAAAATGACATTAATAGGCGTTTTTATCATGGCACCGACACGCTTATTATCGATAGCCAATACACTTTGGATGAAGCAATTGAAAAATATGATTGGGGGCATTCCTCATACAGTTTGGCGGTTGATTTTGCTTCCGCCTGGGAAATAAAAAATCTTTATCTCTTTCATCATGAACCTCTTTATGATGATCGAAAAATTTACAGTATATTAAAGAGTGCTCGTTGGTATTTGAAGCATCTGGAGAAAAAGGGCGTCACTATCAATTTAGCTGTCGAAAATCTCGAATTAACTCTCTAAGAGGTTCATATGTTCTCAATCGACGGCAAGGAGATAGTCGGATTGTATCTTTACTTGCAGAAAGAGGATCAGCGGCTGGATCCGATTCTCAACAGACTTTTCAATCGAATTAAAAATGATCTCTATAACCGTCTGTCAATTGAACAGTTGGAAAATCTGAAAGAACTCTATCAAAATGGTTTTGACGCGTTCGATGGATAGGAGAATAAAAGTGTTGGATTATGGAGAATTTCAAAAGTGGAGAGTAGGGTGAGGAAAATTTTGCGTATTCTTCTTCTTTTGATCATTCTCCTCCTTTTTACAGGAATCTGTTTAATTCTCGTTTTTTATAGTTTCAATCGGCCTCCGGAAAATGGTATTCAAGAGAGTGTTCTCTTTACTGTTGAAAAAGGAGAAAGCTTGAGTCGTACTGCTGAGCGATTGGAACAGGAAAATATAATACGTGAAGCGCTCTTTCTGAGATTCGTTACAATGGTTAAAGGCACGGAGAAGAGTATACAATCCGGAAGTTACGAAATAACACCTTACAACACGACATTACAAATACATGATGTGTTGGTTCAAGGCCGTCAGGTGTTACGTAAAATAACTGTACCTGAAGGGTGGACAGTACGAAAGATTGCGACAGCGCTTGAACAGCATAAGATAGTCGAAGCAGAAGCATTTATAGAAGCATGCACATCACCTGCGCTGTTAGAAAAGCATAGGATACCGGGGCAGTCCGCAGAAGGATATCTTTTCCCGGATACGTATCATTTCCCGGAGAACTTTACCGCGGAAAAGGTCATTGACCATATGATTAATACCATGTTCCAAACTATTAATGAAATTGAACCGGAATACGGAAAGTTGACCCAAAAAATGATCTATCAAAAGATAATTATCGCCTCAATTGTAGAACGAGAATACAGGGTTGAAGATGAGGCGCCGTTGATTGCTTCGGTGTTCTATAACCGACTCCACGCCGGAATGGGATTAGAAAGCTGCGCCACGGTTGAATATATAATTACTGAAATTGAAGATAAGCCGCATCCGACATTTCTTACCTATGATGATCTTGACATTGAATCCCCCTATAACACATATCTCTACGCGGGATTACCACCTGGTCCAATCTGCAATCCGGGAAAGACTGCCTTGGAAGCAGCATTCCATCCGCCGGAAACGGATTTTTGGTACTTTTTGCTCAAGGACAGAGAATCGGGACGACACTATTTTTCAAAAGATTTGCAGGAACATATCAAAGCTAGAAGACTGTATTTAAAGAATGAGAATAGCTGAACATACAATTGAAGAAATAGCAGAACATTCCCGCATTGAAGATATTGTGGGCCAATACACCGCACTGGAAAGAAGAGGAAACCGCCTTTGGGGGCTTTGTCCTTTTCACAACGAAAAAACCGCCTCATTTTCCGTAAATCCTGAGAAGGGCCTTTTTTACTGTTTCGGTTGCCAAAAAGGAGGAACCGTTTTTAATTTTATCATGGAAGCAGAGCAGCTTTCTTTCGTGGAAGCAGTTCAATTCTTGGCTAAAAAGGCCGGAATAGAGGTGGCAACCGGAAACGAAACAACACAGGATACGAAAAAAAGGGCGATTCTGGAACTCTATAATCGAGTTGCCGGGAGTTTTCACTATATTCTAATGCATAGTAAAGAGGCCGAAAAGGCCAGAGCCTATCTTTCGGAAAGGAAAATCAACGAGGAGAGTATCATTCATTTCGAGATAGGATGGGCCCCACACGACCGTTTCTGGCTGTACAATTTTCTGACTGAAAAGAACTATTCCACCGATTTTCTGAAAGAGACTGGTCTTTTTTCAAAAAAGAATGAAAAATCATCTCTTTTCCGGGGACGATTAATGTTTCCGATTAGGAAGGGGCAAGGGCAGGCAATAGGTTTCGGAGGAAGACTCCTCGAAGGCGACGGCCCGAAATATATCAATTCGCCTGAAACAGGCTTCTTTAAGAAAAGGGAAAATTTATATGGTTTGGAACAGTCGATGTCCGATATTCGGAAAAGCGGTCGTTTTATTTTAGCGGAGGGATATATTGATGTTATAACACTTTATCAGGCAGGGATAACGAACAGTGTTGCACCCTTAGGGACCTCATTTACCGAAGAACAAGCAAGGTTATTAAAGCGGTATGCACATGAAGGGATTATTTTCTTTGATGGTGATGATGCTGGCAAGAGGGCAACGAAAAAAGCGCTGTTCATATGTGAAGAACAGCAGATAGATTGTTACATATCTGTTCCACCGGCAGGCAAAGACCCCGCCGATATATTTTTGTCCGAAGGTGGAGAGGCATTGAAAAAAATCGTAAAATCTCCTATAAATTCAGTA
Organism: uncultured Spirochaetales bacterium; assembly: GCA_964543975.1. GTDB lineage: Bacteria > Spirochaetota > Spirochaetia > SPDA01 > CAZJBZ01 > CAZJBZ01. Next base: position 402 of record CAZJBZ010000387.1, on the reverse strand, counting down.
CAATTTCTTCTCAATATAAATGATCGAAATGGTAGCGATGAACCGCAATCGGATCGAAAAAATCTACTCGAAGAGTTTTTCTTTTATATTGATACCATACAAACCGAAGTAAAAAGGGAGTTTTGCATAAAGGAATTTGCAGAAAAATTGGGAATAGATCAAAAATCTCTATGGAAGGACTATCTGAGCAGAAAACAGAGGAAAAATAAACTTCATATTCAAAATACAGAAAAAAAATGGCATAAAATTAGTCCGGAACTCTATTTAATGATAGCCATTATCGAGAATCATGATTATTTTACAATTGTAAGGAATAAATTAGAACCTGATGAACTCCAACATAAAGATAGCAGGCAGTTATTTTATATTTTGGAAAATGCCTATCGGAAAGGTGAAATTTCA
>CAZJBZ010000386.1:0-4277 GCA_964543975.1 uncultured Spirochaetales bacterium | reverse complement strand
AAGCGGTTCGCTGTCCGAGATTAATAAAACCTATCCGTTTATTTTGTTGGCATTCTTTTTAATAGCGGCGGTGGTTATAATGGCTTTGAAAAAACCGCTCCATTCTCAAAAATCGTAATGGCAAGCAGAACAAAACTATAGTACAATGGGCTGCAATGGTTGAGGAGGAAAAGATGAAGCGTGGTTTGATCTTTGTAATAATAATTGCATTGGCGTTCAGTTTAGCGGCATGCGCGCCGGGAAGCAACGAGATGAAGAATTCCGCTGATGAGGAGGGTGAGGTTGCCGGATTTTTAAAAGGAATATGGCACGGCATTATCTCACCGATAACCTTCATAATATCCCTTTTCAATAAATCGATTGGAATTTATGAAGTGCATAATAACGGCGGATGGTACAACTTCGGCTTTCTCATCGGTGTCATGATCATCTTCGGAGGAAGCGGCGGAGCGTCGGGAAGAAAGAGCAGTTCATAGGATATCGATATAACCGGGTCCCCATCGCATTTTGTCGATAAGACGGTTGATCCGCTCAGGATCATTAAGATGTTCAAATTGGCAGAAGGCGCATTCTCTTGACAATCCGGCTTTAACGGCCTCCTCAGCTACCCGTTTCGCGACATTGAGAGACACTTCTCGCAGTTTTTCCAAAGCAGGGCAAAGGATACCTGCATGCAAATCATCGGCGTCAACGCTTTCCGCGACTGCGTGGGCTGCCGCGGAAAAGAAGGAAGGAGCTATTTCCTTTGCTCCCGCGGCGAGAACTCCTAAACCGATGCCCGGAAAAATGAAAACGTTGTTCATCTGACCGATGCGATAAGTTTTTCCTTCAAATTGGACAGGAGAAAACGGACTCCCGGCTGCCGTGAGTGCTTTTCCGCCGGTCCAGTTGTAAATCTCTTCCGGAGTAATTTCGGCCTTTGTTGTCGGATTACTCAGAGGCAGTATTATCGGGCGATTGCTGTTTCCCAGCATCGCTTGGATAATGTCCCGATCAAAACAACCCGGTTGTCCGGAGGTACCGATAAGCACGGTAACTTTTTCATTTTTAACAACGTTCAAAAGGGTGTTGTCGTCGGGAGTCCGTAACCAGGAATATCGCTGCGGATCTTTTGCATAGGCGCGTTTATACCCTTCCTTGACCCGATCGATGGTCACAACCCCTTTGCTGTCTAACGTGATTATTTTGCCTTTCGCTTCCTCTTCGCTCAATCCCTGTGCACACAGTTCCGTTTTTATCTGTTCCGCGATTCCAATTCCTCCTGCCCCGGCTCCGTGAATACAAAAAACTTGATCAGTTATTTTTTCCCGTTTTAGTCTCATGGCGGCAAGAATACCCGCGAGGGTAACCGCGCCGGTCCCTTGAATATCGTCGTTGAAAGAGAGTATTTCCTCTCGGAAAGCATCGCGTACCGTAAACGCGTTCTGTTTTGAAAAATCTTCCCATTGACAAAGTGCGTACGGAAAAACCCGTTTAAACTGACGTACAAATTTTTCTACAAACTGAAAATAGTCATCCCCCTTTATCCGTTCGTGCCGCCATCCCAAGTAGTTTTCGTCTTTGAGGTGCTCGGGATTGTCCGTGCCCACGTCAAGCGAAATCGGCAGGCAGTGCCACGGAGCAATACCCGCGCCCTGCGAATAGAGTTTTAGTTTTCCCAAACAGATGGCAATGCCGCCCGCCCCCTGGTCTCCGATTCCTAAGATGCCCTGATTATCGGTGACGACAGCCACCCTGATGTCGTTTTGGGTGTAATTCCGTAGAATCTCTTCAGCCCTATCGATGTTCCCCGGATAGAAGTGGATCCCGTTTGCACCGCGGAACATGTAAGAATAATTTCTGCACGCTTCTCCAACGGTCGGGGTGTAGATAATTCGGAGAAATCGAGGTAGATCGCTTGCAATGACGGCATGTACCAGTCCGACATTGCGGTCGTAGACACCGCGTAGATAGATGAACCGTTCCAAGTCGTTTTCTTTTTCATCTAAAATCCGTCTGCAGGTAGCTATCTGTTCTCGGAGCGTTTTTACCCGGGGAGGAAGTATTCCGCTCAGCTTCAGTTTTTCCCGTTCGTCGGACGTAAAGGCGGTCCCTTTATTGATAAAGTTGTACCGGAGAACATCTAAACTTTTTACGTTTATTTTTACACCGGTGGTTTGGCCGTATTCGCCGTATTGAAATTCGTAACTTTTTTGCAACTGTTGTACATCCTGTATTTTAGATTGAGGACTTTTCCATTCTCAGAAAAAAGAATTCCTTCCCGCTCCAGAAATCGTCGTTTCATGTCGGTGCCGCCTTGATATCCTCCCGGTTCACCGTTCGATCGAACCACTCGGTGGCAGGGAATGATAACGGGAAACGGATTGCGGGCAAGCGCCGTGCCGGCGGCCCGAGAGCTTTCGGGGGAGCCTGTTTTTCGTGCCAATTCCCCGTAGGTACTTACCTTTCCGTATGGAATTGTATACTCTTCAAGGAGGACGGTACGCTGGAAGGGCGAACAGCGGGAAAAATCAAGTAGTTCCAAAGAAAGGGGAGCAGGGTCGCCCGCGAGGTGCTCTTGTATAGCTGCGATGAGGCTCTCGATCGGTCGGCAGCTCTCGCGCAGAGAGGCGGAAAAACGGCCGATAAGATTATCTACGGAGGAAATTCCCTCACGTGGCAGAAATAACCGCACCACTTTTGGGTCGGAGTGTTCGGATAAGACGGAACTCTCCTTCCAGACAATACATAACTCGCCGAAAGGAGAAGGGAACAACACATGGTAGTAGGGGGGGCGGTTTTTCATACTGCTTGCCGATACAATCCTACACAACGATAAACATTGTTTTCATTTCTTAATCCAACATATAATATAGCCGAAGGAAGGTATGAAAACAAGAGAAAACAGGAATTCGAAATGTGAACTAAATTAACTGTAGCCTCTTTTGAAAGCAGTTCAATACAATCGTTCACATTACGAATTCCCACAGCTAACTTTAGGAATTGCTAAAGAGAAAAGGAGGACTGTCGCCTTTATGGCTATACGATTGAAAAAAGGTATCGCGTTACTTCGAAGGCTCTACAGTGACTATCTCGTGCATCATAAAACGGGATTTTTCGGTGTTTGGATACTGCATCTCTGTTTTGCGGCAACCCTGATGGCACCTGTTTATCTGGTGAAAATGGTAATAGACGAGGGGATAGCGGAAAAAAATCTACAACTAATATGGATTCTCTGTGCAGCCGTCTTAGGTTGTTTTCTCCTTTTAGCGGCAGTTGATAAACTTCGTAACTATTTCGGACATGTGTTGTCCCAGAAAATAACCTATATTTTACGGAAAAAGCTCTATCATAAATTACAGAGACTCTCTTTTTCATTTTACGACAATACAAAAACGGGGGAGCTCATTTCCCGTATGATCGATGATCTTAATATTGCCGAAGAAATTATCTATCACGGAATGGAAAACCTAATAACAAATGGTGCAACCGTCCTATTCACCTGCGGGATGCTGTTTGTTCTCAATTGGAAGCTTGCACTGTTAAGCCTCGCGTTGATGCCGATCGCTGCGATCATCGGATATAAAATATCATTAAAGATGTTCGCCGCGGCCCGCGTGGAACGAAAAAAGAAAGCGGATTTAGCGAGCAGACTCGAAGATAATCTCGCGGGTATTCGCATCATCCAATCGTTTGTTCGTGAGCCGTATGAACGTGAACGTTTCGACCGGGAAAACCTCGGACATTTCAACAGCAGGGTACGTGTCGTTCGCCACATGTCGTGGCTTTTCCCCATGGCGGTTACCGTTCTAGGCTGTTCTTTAGCTTTGGCTGTGGGCTACGGCGGGTACCAGGTCGTGCAGGGTACGATGACCGTGGGTGTTCTCACCGCTTTTACTATCTATTTGGAACGATTTTTAGGGCCGCTTCTCTCTTTGGCCATGATTTCGGAGAGCGTAACACGGTTCCTGTCCGGCATAGAACGTTTTTTTATGTATATGGATATGAAGGTGGATATCGAAGACGATCCGGAAGCGGTTGATGTCGAATCGATACGGGGTGAAATCGAGTTTCGTAATGTCTCGTTTAAATACGAGAAAGAATTGATTCTTGACGGGATTAATATCCATATAAACCCTGGAGAAACGGTGGCATTGGTAGGTCCGAGCGGAGCAGGGAAGACTACCATAACCAGGCTGGTGCCGCGGTTTTACGAACCGTTTCAGGGTCAAATATTTATCGACGGCATGGAGAGTAAAAAAATAACGTTACGTTCCCTCCGCTCCCATATCGGTATG
>CAZJBZ010000385.1:0-4279 GCA_964543975.1 uncultured Spirochaetales bacterium | reverse complement strand
GTGACGGTTACGTGGAAGTGTTCAACACTGCCCCCTTAGGTGCCGCACTCGACACCTTTGTTGATGTAAGCGGTAGTGGAGACTATTTAGCATACTAAAATAATATCCTACGGGCCGGTTTTTCGGTCCATGACAAGAGCAATTGTCTAAATGTAAACTTAGAAATTGAAGGAGTGAACATATGAAACGATTAACGTTTTTAGTGGCCTTCCTGCTTATTTTAGGAATGGCTGCCTTCGGTGCCGATGTTGAAAAACTTTCGGTAAGCGGTACTGTCGGCATGAGTTTCGGCGATGATGATACGTCGGATGATATAAGCCCAAGTTTTAGTTCTACGAAATCAGGGGCTTTCGCGAAGATATCGGTTGGTACGTCCAACGATAAGGTTGAAGCAGGTATTTCGGTAAACCTGGTTCCCGCGATTGCGTGGAACGATCCTGCTGCCGATCCCGGAAAACCCGATCTGGCAAGCGCCGGTGCCGGCGACCAAACCGGTTGGGCACTGATCGCGGACATGATTACCTGGTATGAAAAAATAATGGCAGGTAAAGTCTATACAGTTGCGGATGACGATTTTGCGTATACGGTGGAAGACATCGATTTCAACGCGTTGGAAGACAAGGTTGAAATGACGACCGGACTTGACTTCGTCATTGAAGGCAGCGGAAGCAGCTGGACCGTCGGCGACGACGATGATGACGATGAAATAGACAACGATGCCGAAAGAAACCACATCGACCTTGTTTACGTGGCCGTTCGTGATGCGATTCTTGGAGAAATTGAAAATGTATCGAGCGTCTATAGTGCCGCTACCTCCGGAAGCTATATTTCAGTCGGCTGGACCGATTCTGAAGTGGCGGCTGCCGAAGAAGAGGACGCCCTCTATAGTGCTTTTGAAGAGTATGTATGGGGTTCGGCACCCGATGAAGCATGGACTGCTTCAACTCCGGTCAGCGGTGCTTATCTGCGGTTGAACAAGATGTTCGGCGTAGTCGATCTTGAATTTGAAGTGAACGGCAAGGCGGTCAGCGTCGGTTCGATGGTGACCTCCACCAATTCGAAAGGTGGCGCCAATCTTGGTGTGACCGTCGGCCTCGCGGACGGTGTTGTCCCCGGTCTTACCGTAGACCTTCTCTTCACCCACGCGAAAAACTCGATTACCAGTGATGATGCCGCAACCTACGGTGATGAAACCGATTCCAGCGATGCAGTAGCGGGCGCTCAGCTTAATGCCGGCTACGTTCTTTCGAACGACACACTCAAAGTCGGCGCCATTGCTAAGTTCGGTATCAAAGACTTCGCAGCTGTCGGTGAAAACCTCCTAATCGGTATTGAACCTGTATTCGGTCTTCCCGGTGTTATGAACCTCTCCTTGACCGGTGAGTTCAACATGCTCCTTCTCGGGACCGGAACAACCGGTATCGGTGTCGGAGCAGGCTTAAGCGCCACTGTTGTAGGAATTACACCGTCGGTCAAGTTCTATATGAAAGACGCCAACTACGGCGGTGACGATTCTTACGACGATTACGGCGGATATGCCGACATTGCTGATTCCGTCGACGACGGCAGTATGATGGCGCAATTCAACTCTACCGACGACGCTTCTGCCACAGCACTTGCAATTGATGTCAGCGCGGACCTGGCAAGCCTCCTCGGTATGAAACTGATCACCCTCGGTGTCGGCGCGGACTTCTTCTTCCCGGACAGCACGGTATACGATTACAGCGCAAACTTCGGTATGGACGGGAACATCGGGCTCGATTTTAGCGAACTGCTCGGTGCTCCTCTGACCGTCGGTTTTTCCATGGGTCAGTATGCTGAAAACGACATGACCTGGAAGGGAACACTCGGATACACCTATGCCGAACTCTTTAAAGCGACCGCTTCTCTTGAACAAGTAGAAGCAGATGTGTTGGCTTGGAGTCTCGGTGGTTCGGTATCCTTCTAATCTGAAGAATAGAGTATGAATTAAAAAAGGGCCCTCGAAAGAGGGCCCATTTTATGATTATCGGATTGCCGGCCTTATTGGGGGCAAATCCCGTACATCGTTCTTATCTACAAAAAAGCTTATGCGAAAAAAAATAATTTTCTTAACACTCATAATTTTCTTTTTTCTTTCCTTCGATAATCTAAGTGCTCAACAGTATCAATGGAAATTGCAGAACCATTCTCCGGAGTTTGAAAAACTGAATAACGAAATAGACACCCTGGCGAGTGAAGGCTATTTACCCTTTGCCCTTACGTACAATGAGGACCGGCTGCTCTCTCTCTTTGTCCGCGGCCCCGGGATCAAGATGTCCCGTTGGGAACTCAGTTGGTATCGTGAGAGTGATGAGATCAAAGCCGGACTGGACGATCATCTTGAAAACGGTTTTATTCCTTTCGCGGTCGCCCAGTCGGACCTGGGGTTATTTATATTCTACGTCGATACAGGCTGGAAAACGGAACAGTGGACCTTTGTACAGTCGGAAAAGAATAAAGAAAAAACGATACAAGCCCTTCAGCCTTATCTCGAAAAGAAGTTTGTACCGGTAGGTGTTACCGAAATCGATAATAAGTATTGGGTGTTGTTAATACAACAGCCTGACCGGGGCATTCGGAAAATCTATTTTGATGAGTTTGAAGTAAACAATGATGCAATACAAAAAGGCATCAATGCTCTCTTCTCAGACGGTTTTTTACCGTACGGTATGACCCTCTACGAGAATAAACTTCACATAATCTCGGTCAGTTTTCTATAAACCCTCCTCACTACAAAAATTCAAAAAAAAAATGTATAAAAGTTCTCAAATTGAGAAGCAGCAGGCGGAAAAATGGTGTGTTAGTAAGTGTAACCGTTTCCGGAAGCGTTACAAAAACAACGGTATACACCAAAACTATGGAGGAAAATTATGAACCCTTTAAACTCAATTCTGTTGGAGGGGAATCTGACGAAAGACCCCAAGTACAATGTAACGAAAAACGGGACCCCGGTCTGCACTTTCAGAGTGGCTTCGAATCGGTTCTACAAAAAGAGCGGAGAGAACCAGGATGAAGTATCGTTTTTCGAAGTGGAAACATGGTCCAGATTGGCAGACACCTGTAGTGAGTATCTGAAAAAAGGAAGAGGGGTACGGGTCGTCGGAAGGCTGAAGCAGGACCGCTGGATGGATACGGAAGGACGGTCACAAACGAAAGTAAAAATCGTGGCCGAACATGTGGAGTTCCGACCCGATTTTAAAGGCCGCAAGGATGAAGACGAAGATAATGTGGATAATTCCGGCTTCAATGAGAAGTCTGAACACATGGAAGGGAACGAGGATATCGATACCATATCGGAGGAGGTGATGGAAGAAAAAGTAAGTTAAAAATTACTGTTTCTATTGACAGTAACGTTTTTAATTTGTATTATCTCACACAACGGAGTGTTACTATGTATAGTAACACTCCGTATTTTTACCCGCGGGCGCGGTTTTTAGGAGCAGGATGGTATCATGAGTGTGTCGGTAGGAACAAAACAATATCTCATAAAAAAACTTGACGGGGAACGATTTACCCCGTTCGGACTGGCAAAAAAATTACAGGCAAAGGTATTGCTGGAATCGGCATCGTTTCATAAAGGGAAAGAGCGTTATTCCATTTTATTGGTTGAAGAAGCATTCCGGCTTTCACAGTACGGAAAAGATGTTTTCTTTCATGTAAACAATGAAAGAAAGAGAGTTAACCACAAGGGAAACGATCTGCTTGATGCCGCCTGCTATTTTGCCGCTCAGCATGAAAAGAGGACCGAAGATTTTCCAATACCCGCGGGCGGAATCGGTTTTCTGTCCTACGAATTTTCACGGTATTGCGATACTATTTCCTTCTCTGAAAAATCGGACCCTCTTTCTCTTCCGGACGCCTCATTTCTCTTCGGCCATATCTTCCTCATCTATGATCACTACACGGACACTCTTGCTTTAGTGGGTTTGAACTATAAAGAACATTCGATAGATTTGGAAGGGCGATTCATCGACATAGAAAGGAAGATAAACGACCTTAATTTTAATTATCTTGAAACGACGGTCCATAACCCGAGTGCCGTCATAGAAATCGACGAACGTGAGAAAGAGAGGTTTTTAAAAAATGTTGACCGGATAAAAGATGAGATAACGGCGGGAAATCTTCTGCAGGGGGTCTTATCACGAAGATTGACCGTCCATACCGACGTATCGGCCAGGGAGGGGTATAAACGTCTGCGGTCGGCCAATCCTTCACCGTACCTTTTTTTTCTCGATTTTGGCGACTATCAGCTGTTCGG
>CAZJBZ010000384.1:0-4296 GCA_964543975.1 uncultured Spirochaetales bacterium | reverse complement strand
ACGCGAGATGCGTTATAGCGCCCCCTCCGGAGACGCACGGGCGACCGCTTGGTGGGGCGCGCAGTGACGCCCGCAACGCGGGACCTCGCATGGTTGGGTTGGTGTGATTATATCGGCTATGGTTTCCAAAAAGCAACAGGCGGAGTCGGTGAGATCATTATCCTAACTCTCGGGAAAAGAGAGAGGTGTATTCACCAAAAAAAAAGATAACAACTTTTTTGTCATGCATAATGTCATGCACTATTCACAAGCAGCAATTCCAAATGTGAGCTGTGGGGATTCACATGTCCTATTTTTTCAAAGGAGACGTGTGCTACAATATAGATATGACGCAATCCAGCGATAGAGAACTCGCTTTCACTCCGATTATCGAATTGGCCGAAATGATACGAAGCAAAAACCTCTCCCCGGTAGAATTGACCGAGGCCGTCTTTCGGCGGATAGCTGCTTTTAACCCAACACTCCATGCGTTTCTCACGGTTGTCGAAGAGGAGGCCATAGAGAGGGCAAAGAAAGCGGAACAAGATGCAGTCAAGGGCCGTTATTGGGGACCACTTCACGGCATGCCGGCCGCAATCAAGGACCTCTATGACACGGCCGGTATACGAACAACCTATGGCAGTCTTGCCCATGAAAACCATGTACCGACGAACGACGGCCTTTTGGCGAAGAGGCTTAAGGCAGCCGGAAGCATCATCGTTGGGAAAACCAATACAGCAGAATACGGCTGCTCCACTTCAACGGAAAACAGATTGATCGATGCGTGCAGAAACCCTTGGGATATCGACCGTTCTTCGGGAGGGTCGAGCGGAGGGGCCGGCGTTGCGATTGCAGCAGGGCTCTGTCCGGTAAGCCCCGGCAGTGACGGAGGAGGTTCCGTGCGGATTCCGTCCGCCCTCTGCGGTGTGTTCGGGATCAAGCCGACTTACGGGAGGGTGCCTTACGATGCAGACGCGATTTACGGGCCGGGAATTCCGTTCATCTGCCACGGACCGATTACCAGGACAGTGAAGGACGCTGCCTTTCTACTGAACATTCTCTCCGGTCATGACCCTGAAGACCATAACAGCATCAATGGACCTCCTCCTGATTTTCTCAAGCCGCTTGACGGGATTTCACTTTCCAGACAAAAACCTTTGAAAATCGCCTGGGGCCCCGATCTTGGGTTCGCGCGTCCCGATCCTGAAGTGCATGTAATAACGGAAAAAGCGGTCCGTCTGTTTGAATCTGCGGGGCACCATGTTGAGATCGACCACCCTGGAATAGAAGCCCCTTTCACCACCTGGGAAAATCTCGCCTCCGCCGCAAATGATCTGATGCTTGGACATCACTTGACTGAGCATGCCGATGAACTAACCTCCTATTTCAAAACTTCTCTTATCGAAGGAAAGAACCTGAAGGGGGCCGACATTATCAAAGGATGGATACAGGTTACGGAGTGGAAGAAAAAATTAGCTGAGTTTTTTTCTCGGTACGATCTGTTGATGACACCTACAACCGCCGTTCCGGCCTACCCTGTCGGTATCAGCGGACGCGGCCCGGGTGAAGGGATGATCGACTGGTCACTGACGCCCTACACTCCCCTCTTCAACTTCACACACAATCCCGCAGCTTCTGTTCCCTGCGGGTTCACCACGCCACGGGAAAGTTCTTCGATCCAAGACGGACCCCAAAAACGCGCGGGTCCGCGGGACGGACCCCGAAAAAGCTCTCCATTACCGGTGGGGCTCCAGATTGTCGGGGACATTCGGAATGAGACGACGGTCTTGCAAGCAGCGTTCCTGTTTGAACAGCTGCAGCCATGGGCCGATAATTTTCCGCCGGTAAGTTGATGGTGGGCGGGAGGCCATCCGTCTATCAATTTACAGGGGCCGACGCTACCCTTCGTGTTCGAACCCGACCTTGCTGTTCTGTACACACCGGATGGGGCGGCCTTTCATGATGGTTTTATTAAGGCAGCCGCCGTTGTCCCAGATGCAGGGCACAATCGCCTCTCCTTCTCCCTCCTTCACTTTTTTAGGCCAGTCGGCGTCCGCAATAAGAGGTCTCCCTAACGCGATCAAGTCCGCCATGTTTTCCTCCAGGATCAATTCCGCAACCTCCTTCGTTGCGATTTTCCCCACCGCTATAACGGGAATACCGACCTTTTCCCTTACGGCTGCAGCCAAATTCTTGAAACAGCCTAAAGAAGCGTGCGTCCCGGGATGAGAGGCGTGGTCATCGGGTGAATCGGGAGTACCGGCCGAAACGTCGATACAGTCGACACCCGCTTTCTCCAGCTCCTGTGCGAAGGGGACGGTAACGGAAAGGTCCACACCACCTTCGGCGAAGTCCGCGGCACTCAACCGGTAGAGAATGGGAAAGCCTCTACCGAGGGCGGACCGAACGGCGCGAACCGTTTCCAGTTGTACTTTAGTGCGATTTTCAACAGGACCGCCGTAGTTGTCCGTTCGATGGTTCTGAAGCGGCGATAATAATCTCATGAACAAGGAGTGGTGGGCCCCGTGAATATCGATCGCATCGAAACCCGCCTCTTGTGCGCCCGCGGCGGCCCGCGCGAAACGTTCGGGTATCGAATCCAGCTCTTCAACGGGCACATCATCAACGGCTCCATTGCCCGAAAAAATCTGCAAGGCTATTTTGGCCCCCGCATCATGACATTCTTCGATGAGAGGTTTAAAGGCATCACCGAAGCCTTCATCCTCCCAATCATCGATTCCGCCCGGCGTGGACTGAGGCGCGATAACCAATCCGACTCCACCGTGGGCCCGTCGGGAATAAAAGGCACGAAACTCAACACTTCTTCCGTCCCAGCCCAGATAGAGGGGAGCGAGAACTATTCTGTTCTTTAGTTCCAGTTTTGTATTGATTATTAACGGATTGAATAACATCTCTTAAAACCTCCTTCACAACAGTCACGATCCACCGATTCGTTCGATTCCCAATCTTTCAATATGATTAGTTATATGGTTTTGTACTATTCGATAATGCTCATCTTCATGCTTCGAAAGCGCGCTGAAAAACCTGTTCCGAACGGCGCGATCTTGCAGGAGAAAACCGTAGGTGATGTGAATCAGCTGCCTCGCGTTATTATCGTTAAAATAATCGACAAGCCTATCGTCGGCAACCTGGTCCAAGCTTTTGATCGCATCGATATCGGTGGTAACGTGGTAGAGTTTTGTCGCCTCGCCGAAATAGTCGTAGGCCTTCGAATGGATAAGACGGTAAAGATCGGGGTCCGCGGTGGCAATCGTTTTAACGGCCTCCAGCCAGGAGGTCCCGGCGGTTTTCAGGTGAAGTTTTCCCCCGGTATGTTTACCGATTGCGGGATAGACCGAGAACTTATCGCTTCCTGAGTGGACCGATATTTTATATCCTCCGTTCGACTTGGCGATCGCCGCGTGGATGATGAATTGCCGTTCGAACTCATCAAGGTCTCCGATATAATCGATCCCCTTCTGGAACTCTCCGATAAACCTTGGTGCTATCGAATTGACGGTAACTCCTCTTCGTAACAATTCGCGAATGATAAAGAGATGATGCGACGGCAACGTCGGAGCGGTGGTTTCATCGATACTGACCTCCAGATCGTATTGGTCGCCCCTCTTCGATCGAAGGTGATCGTCCACCTTCTTCGCGAAATCCAAGGCTTCCCAATACATTAACGCGCACCGCTTGGCTTCGAGCTCGGACAAAACGATTTCCGAATCAGCCCCGCGGGCACCTGCCGCACCGACTCCCGCGCGGGTTCCGCTCCCACCGCTGCCGCTCCGGGAGGGCTCGCCCCCGGCCTGCAAAGGAAACCGCTTGCCCGTGTACAGATCGAGAACTTTTCGTTTGATCTCCGAGTCAAGGCCCTCGAACGCTTCATGTATCCTACTTTCGGGATAGTCCTGAAAAACCGGCTTCATCACCTCGGTCAAATCGAGCGTAATCATCGGCATTTCGGCATCCAGGGCCACATCGATGTCGGCGATCGTTTTCAGGTGGTCACCGTCCGCTCCGTATCCCCGTTCGAATCCTTCCTGAAAAACGTGAAAAGCAGCATCGGCCACAACGCCCCGATAATTTCGGTTGGTAAGGTTGAGTTCCCGAATAGACTGCTGAGCTAAGACCGGATAGGCGTCATACGGTCCGATCGCCATGATGTGTGCCGGGGTGGCCAAGCCCAGCCGGTCCCCTGTACCGATAGTTGTCCGTTCGTTACGCAGGGACCGTGGCGTGATAAACGGGAAAAACTGCCGCAGAATTAGGTAATTATCATAGTTAAAGGGGACCGCGGCAGCGGCAATACCT
>CAZJBZ010000383.1:0-4349 GCA_964543975.1 uncultured Spirochaetales bacterium | reverse complement strand
AGACATGACGATACTCGAGGTGAAATACTTTTGAGCGAGCAGGAAGGCCACGATCAGAGGCAGCACGATCATGGTGGTGGAAGCCATCATCAGGTGCCAGTCGGTCCCGTATTCGGTGCGGTAATAGGCGAGTGCCAATTGGACTGTCCGCAGTTTATCTTCGTTTACCACGATCAGCGGCCAAATATAGTCATTCCAAACAAAGTTGGATTTGAGGGCCGCGAGGGTCGCGATAATAGGTGCTCCCAACGGAATATAAATCTGAAAATAGGCCCGGAACCTGGAGCATCCGTCGATTTTCGCCGCGTCATCGAGTGACGAAGGGAAATTGAGGAAGTACTGCCTGCAGAGGAATACCCCGAAGGAGTGTGCCAAGTGGGGCGCTATCATCCCCATATAATGGTTGACCCAGCCTGTACCCCCCTGTCCGAGAATATTGTTGCCGCTTGCCAGAGGGATATGCTTTAAGATTATGAAAACCGGTACCATCGTCACTTGAGGTGGCACCATCATCGCAATAAGGGAGAAGAAGAAAAGCAAGTTCCGTCCTTTAAAGGGAATTCTCGCGAAGGCGTAGCCTGCCATGGAGTTCCACCAGACACTCATAACAACCCCTGCGGCGGTAACCACAAGAGAATTGAAAAAGTAGCGGGGCCAGTTTCCCCGTGTGAGCGCCGTTAGATAGTTTTTAAACATCCACTCATCGGGAAACCATTTATAATAAGCAGCGTTCACCTCGCCAAGCGTCTTAAAAGAGGTAAGAATCATCATAAGCAGCGGGAAAAGCATAACAAATGAGAGGAAGAACATGAGAATAACAAGCAACACATTTCCATATTTCATCTTTTTCGTTTGCATAATGGTACTCCCGTTACACACCTAAGTCGGTACTTCTGTTTCCGTACCTGAAGTTGGCAAATGTTATAAAGGCAACGATTAAGAAAAGGATCATGGCCATGGAGGAGGCGTAACCCATTTTAAACTCCGTAAAGGCGCGCAGGTAAATCTGATGGACCATGGTCGTTGTACTGTTCATCGGTCCCCCGTTCGTCAAGATATTGACCTGAACGAAAACGTTGAAAGCTTGAATACATGAGGTCACAAACAGGAAGAAGGTTGTCGGGGCAAGGAGTGGAAGGGTGATTTTCCTGAATTGCTGAAAGCTGGACGCACCGTCAATCATACCCACTTCATAAAACACTTTTGGGATACTCTGCAGACCGGCGAGATAGATGATCATGTTGTAGCCTAAAATCTTCCAGATACTCATTGCGGCGATACTCGGCATTGCTAAGGCAGGATCATGCAGCCAAAACTTCGGTTTTATCCCGATGCTTTCAAGCATGACGTTGAGCACGCCGATTGACGGTTCGTATATCCACAACCACACCATTGCAGCGGCCACCATGGAAATAACGAAGGGGATATAGAAACTGACCCGGAAAAAAGTCCGCCCGACCAGTTGCTTATTGAGGATGAGGGCAGTCAATAAACCGAGTGCCAGACTGGGTAGAATGGTGAGAAGCGCGTAGAGCAACGTATTCCCCATTGATTTTACAAACAGCGTATCGCCGAAAAGCCGTTCATAATTCGCCAAACCGACGAATGAATAGTTTGGCGAGAGACTGTAATTGGTGAAGCTTAAAGTAAGTCCTACAAAAATGGGGGCCAGATGAAAAACGAGAAAAATGATATAAAACGGCAGAATAAGGGAATAACCGGCAATCGTATCGGACCTTGTAATTCTACTTTTAAGAACTCTACTACGAACCATGTTTCATCACCTCATGTCGATCTGTGTAGTATTATAGTTTAGGTCAATTAATGCTGCATTGCAATCCGAACAGGAAAAGAAGAGGTGCTTCCCTAAAGCAGAGACGCACCTCTTTTCTACTAATTTCTTTGTTGAAGCTTAGCTTTCTAAGTCCTCTAAGAGCAATCGGACGGCTTCATCCAATGCCGCTTTCGGATCTTCACCGTACATCGCCTGTTCATAGGCATTGTCAATATATTTTACGAAAAGCGGCGACCAGGTGACCTTGGGATTCCCTTCACCATATCCTAAGGCATTAAAAACGATATTGTGCAGTTCCGGATTATCGGCTACAAACCGTTCCTTTAGTGAATTACGCACAGGCAGGGTTCCCTTCTCTTCATACATGTTCCAGAGGGTCTCTTTGTCCATCAAGAACTTAATAAACTCCCAGCCTTCGTCTTTTTTCTCCGAATCTCCCGCAATAAAGTATATTTGCGCGCCGGCGAATGAGCTCTTTTCCTCATCATTGACTTCACAATAACCAATTTGGCCTTCCCATTCCGGGTGAATTTGAAGAACTCGTGTTACTTCTCCGCGGTGTCCGAAAGCTTGTGCCGCACGTCCCTGTCTGAACGGCGGTGTTTCCGTTCCTCCCATCCGATACGGAACAAGCAACTTCTCTTTATTATAACTTGCCAGATATTCAAGGGCCTCTACCGCCCTAGGTTCGTTAAAGGTGGGAATGTCTTTTTCGTAGTCGACTAATTTGGCACCCTTTTGACGAGAAAGCATGATAAACCGATGATGACCGCGTCCGGCCGTCGGCAGCCCTATTCCACCCCGTTCGACCGTATCTCCGTCACGTATAACCAGTTTCCGTGAAGCCTCTTTCAATTCTTCCCACGTTGTGGGGGGATCATCGGGATCCAGCCCCGCCTCTTCGTAGAAATCTTTTCTGAATATTACAAACATAGGATCTGTTTGGACCGTTATACCGTATCTAGTCCCCTTGTAGCTGCCGATATTATATGCCGTCTGAACGATGTCGTCCGCCTCATCCCAGCTTTCAATGTACTCTTCCAAGGGGTGGTAGTGTCCCTGACTGACACGATGTGCGATTGAAGAGATGACATACCGGACCACGTCGGGTCCCGTACCGCTGGCAAACCCCATATTCAGTTTGGTTTCCATAGTATCGCCCCAGTCGTACTCGGAAAACTCGATAGTAACGTTGGGATTAGCACTTTGATACCGATCGATTTCACTCTGGTAGAAGTTTCGGGTCCCTTCATCAAGACCGGCCCGCCAAAACTTCAAGGTATACGTCTTTTCTGCCGCACCGGCTTCTTCCTGTTCTCCCGCCGCCCAGGTCAGACTGAGCCCAATAACAACGAAGCAAACCGTCAACAACGCTCTATTTACCATATTATTCCTCCTGTTTGGTTGATAGTTATGATATTTTCGCACAAGACCATGTAGCTGTCAAGTTTATTTTATTATAAATTTTATTATTAATTCCAATTTGAAATTAATTATTGACGAAATAAGATTTAGAGAGTACAATTTTTACCATCATGATTAAAAAGTTCCCCGGCGTTCGCGATTTACAGCTTTCCGAAAAACTAATTTTCAAGACTCTTTTTCAATCGGGTGAATTAAACAAAAATGAAATAATAGAACTGATCGGAGGCACCTCATCAACCGTTTACCGGATGCTTAAAAACCTTGTAGATGATGACCTCATCATCGAATCGAAAAGCGATACACAAAACAGCGGTCGAAAACCGATTACATATACTATTAACGCGAAAGCCAACTATACATTCGGCTCATACCTTTTCTGGGATATTTTTGGAATAGGATTAACCGATATTACCGGTTCAATCTTACAAAAGCAGGAATGGCCTTTGGAAAAACATTGTACCCCGACCGATTTCGTCACCAAGATAGCGGAAACCATGAAGGAGATGGCGAAGAAGGAAAACATTCCCGATTCAAAGATACTGGGACTCAATTTAGCCACCACCGGCCCCCTTTTTAAAGACAAAGGGATACTCTATAATCCATTCCTCATTGATCTGCCGAAATGGGAAGTTATCCCTATTAAAGACATGCTCGAGATGGCCACCGGTACGAATGTCACGATACATAATCTGTCGACAACCGCTCTTATGGGTGAAATATTCAACGGCCAAGGCTTCTCAGGGTCCCGATGTGCCTATCTCTTAATTGATCACGGTTTAGGGTGTGATATTTTTATACCTGGTCTGATGAAAAACCCTACGGACGATCCAAGCGGTCTTGTGGGACGGATGATTATTAATTTTCGAGGAAAAAGGAAAATATTAGGCAATTACGTAACGTTAAACCAACTATTTGATGAATTTCGAGAGGTCTTTCCGGAACAAATCGATTCGTTTATGCGAAAACAGCCGGAACCGGTTACTCACCTCAATACCACGGCCAAATTGGCGGCTGTGCGTTCGATAATCAAAGACAATGATTCTTCCATTAAAAATAAAAAAGAAAATTTGCTCCAACAAATTACTACCGCGTTTGAAGTTGGTATCCTCAATTATATAAACTTGCTCAA
>CAZJBZ010000382.1:0-4400 GCA_964543975.1 uncultured Spirochaetales bacterium | reverse complement strand
CGCTGTGGCAGCTCATCGTCCGCCGTTTCTTGGAGGTACTCTCTCCTCCCTACCGGTACAAGCAAATAAAGATAACCACGGAAGCCGCGGGTGAATCCTTCATCAGTCGAGGAAAAAAAGTGATCGATTTGGGATGGAAAAAAATCGGGGGAGGCGGCCGGATCGGCCAGAATGACGATGACGAGACAGGCGATGAAGATACTCCGGACCAGCCGCTGGGAGAGTACAAACAGGGTGAAAAACATCAGGTACAATCCGCGGACACTAAACAGGGCATGACCAAACCTCCACCCCGCTATACCGAGGGAACGCTCCTCGCGGCAATGGAGAACGCGGGGAAGTTCATCGACGATAAACAGCTCAAAAAGTCGATCGCCAGAGGGGGATTGGGGACGCCGGCCACACGCGCCGAGATAATCGAGAAGATCATCTCCCATTACTATGTCGAGCGGCAAGGCAAGGAACTCGTTCCCACCGGCCGGGGACTGGAGTTGCTGGACCTGGTGCCGACCCATTTGACCGAACCGGAGCTGACCGCCGAATGGGAATTACGGCTTTCCAAAATCGAAAAGGGTGAGGAGAAGCATACGGATTTTCTCAAAGATATCAGGAATGAAACCCGCTCCATCGTCGATCAGGTGAAAAAGAGCACCGCAGTCTACAACCCACGGGGGGAAACGAAAGAGACGTGTCCTCTCTGCGGCAGACCGCTCTACCCGATTAAGGGACGCAGAGGGAAACGACTCCTCGTCTGCCAAGGACTCTCCTGCGGTTATGAGGAGGAAGAAGGCGGGAAAGAAAAGAGCGGCGGCAAACCGTCGCACAAGGAACAAAAAATCGCACGGCGGCTCATGAGAGAATACAACAACGACGTAAAAGAGACCGCAACCTTCGCCGATCTTATCAAACAGGCGGAGGAGAGAAAGAAGAAATAGCCGATGATTTCGAAAAACCTTCGTTTACGGGACAAGTTTTTTATCTATTTGATTCTTCTCATCTTTATATCGATGATCGGGCTTACGGTCCCTTACTATATCATCTTTAAAAACACCAGCCTTCGAAACGCGGAAGTCTATTCGACCAACCTTGCCGATCAGCTTACCTCTTCGATCTCTTTCGTAACCGGAAATCTGGAAGAGCAGGTGTTGCGTCAGATCCAAGGCAGAGGAACCGCGCAACGAATATGGAACTTGACGGACCAAAACGATGCTTCGATGGAACGGCACCTCGCGGTAGAGGACCTTTTTCTCAACATCCTCTATCCTTCCACCGGGATAGAAGAGGTCTATTTTCTTCCTCCGTGGGACCGGTTCTATTGGAAGAGCCTCTACGGGACGATTCCT
The DNA here is from genome assembly GCA_964543975.1 of uncultured Spirochaetales bacterium. GTDB lineage: Bacteria > Spirochaetota > Spirochaetia > SPDA01 > CAZJBZ01 > CAZJBZ01. The sequence goes on along the minus strand of CAZJBZ010000382.1, from coordinate 3,057 downwards.
GAAGAAAGGATCAATATGGTGTACAGCTACGCGGTCAAAAATAAAAACCATATTGAAGAATACTGGGAGGAGTTCGCCTGGAAATCGTTTCCCGAATATCCGGACATCATCTATATGAGTGCAGCCGTCTATCAAAAGAACATCATCGAACCGGTCGGTATTCTTACCGTGGGTATTTCCAAACAGTACCTCGAATCATTTTTTAGAGGATACGACGCGTCGAAGGGGGGGGACATTTTGGTATTCAATCGAGAAGAGGAGCCGGTCTACACTAATAGAGATGAACTGAAGAAAACAGTACTCCCGCTGCTGGAGGTCCCCGAAGGGCCTAGAGAAACCGTAATCAAGGGCGGCTTCCATATCACCTGGGACGCGTCGCGTGACATGCGGCTTATCATCTGCCATGCCAAGTCCCTCTCCATATTACAAGAGCAGGTCGGTTCGATTCGCCAAGTGATTCTCATTGTTTCCGGAATCGTCCTGCTGTTAGCTCTTTTCTCCGCCTATTCCATGGCGCGGCTTATAACCAACCGGTTGTCTCTTCTGGTGGATAAAATCGATTATATCCGGAAGGGCCATTTCGATATGAGAATTCCCAGGCTGGGCAATGATGAAATCGGAGAGCTGGGAGAAGCGTTCAATAGTATGAACGAAAATCTCACCACTACGCTGATGCGGTTGGCCGAAGATGAAGCTAAAATCCGTGAGACCGATGTCCGGCTGGCGCAGGCCGAGTACACCTCTCTGCAATCTCAGATTAATCCGCATTTTCTCTACAATACGTTGGAAACGGTCAACAGTTTGGCGAAATTGCGGGGTGTCGAAGAGATTGCCGAACTGGTCGCGGCGTTGGCTCGCCTGTTCCGGAAGAACGTCCGCACCTCTACCCGGACCATTCCGTTCAAGGAAGAGATCGCCTATGTTAAGGATTACCTGTTCATCCAAAAGACATTGATGGCCGGGAGACTCGATGCGGAGTTCGACATCGGTCCGGAGCTCCATCCGTTGGAGGTTCCCCGCTTCTGTCTGCAGCCGATTGTGGAAAACTCAATAAAACACGGCTTGGAACAGACGAGAGAGGGCGGCTTGGTCCTCATAACCGCCTATATCGAGAAGTCATCGGAAAAGTTTATCATCGAAATATCTGATAATGGTTCGGGTATAGGTATGGAAGCTTTGGCCGTCATTCGTTCCAGGCTGGAACGGGAAGAACTGTCTTCACATGTCGGTTTGGCATCGGTCCATCGCCGTATTCTGCTCCTCTACGGTGCGGATTACGGTCTTTCAATACGCGGAGAACCGGGAATCGGCACGGTCTGCACCCTTACTCTTCCCCGAAGAAAGTGGGAAAAAACGCCGGATGGGGCCGGGCCCCGACCCCGTGACGGGGAAGGGGCAGCGCAGTGGTCCAAACCTCGTGACGGGGAGAAGGCGAAGAGCGATGTATAACGTGCTCATAGCGGACGACAATCCGGTCATCTGCGAATCTCTCGCAAAGACCATCCCGTGGGAAAAGCTGAAATGTGAAACGCCCTTCATGGTTTTTGACGGTGATATGGCAAAGATTGAAATTGAAGACAGGAAACCGGACATCATCATCTCCGACATCCGTATGCCCGGCATTGACGGCCTTAAACTGTTGGCCTGGTCGAAAGAAACCAATCCGGACCGTCCCTTCATTATTATTACCGGCTTCGACGACTTCGATTACGCGAGAAAAGCCCTGCGCCTCGGCGCTCTCGATCTTATTATCAAACCCATATCCAATGCCGAATTAAGCGACGCGGTGATGAGAGCAGTTCAAAAGCTGGAAGAGAAATATCGCGTTACCGGAAAATTGAAAAAACTGCAAGACAGGGTGAACATGGGCCGGGAGGAGCTAAAAACAGTCTCTTCCGAACGGCGGATTAAACTGTACAGAGACCTCCTTTTCGGGGAGAGTCCTGATCGGTCTGTAAATGCTTCGGCCAATAATACGTTACAGGAGATAGGCGGTTTTCCCAAAAACACGTCATTTCGCTTCAGGATGGGATATTTCCCGGTGCAGGAAGAGCAAGACGCGGTCCGGAACAAAGTTGATCAAATCCGTACAAAACTGCTTTACCATTATTCCCTTTACACCGATTTTTTCAAAATCCATGACTGCTACTGTCTTATCGCATTCATTACCGATATACGCAACAGCGCCTATTTGGAGGGGATGGAATCGTTTTTTACACTGATGGAAGAAAAGGAAGGCAGCCGGGGACACCTCGATCCCCCGCCGCGGCAACCTGTCTTCAGCGGACCGTTTGACGATATCTCGGAAATCAAACCAATTTTGGACGCTCTGCATAAAAAAGCAATGCTCGCCGTCGAAATAAGAGGACCGGCAGAGGCCCGCCGTCTACCTCGTTTTTCACCCCAGGTTGCAGCGGTCCTCCGCTATATGCTTGCCAATCACGACCAAAAACTCTCCTTAGATGACGTTGCAGAAGAGATGCAGCTGTGCGGGACCCACATAACCCGCATTTTGAAAAAAGAGAGCGGGTACGGTTTTGTCGACGTCCTCTCTCGGTTTCGCATCGCCGCGGCATTGGAACTTCTTAAAGCGGGAAGATTGCGCGTCTATGAGGTGGGAGATAAGGTAGGACTGGAAAACTACGCCTACTTCTACCAAGTGTTTAAAAAAATCACCGGTTACGCTCCCAAGGAGTTCCCCTACAATGACAGAGAACTTTACGAAGAGCTGACTGCCGTTCTTAGGTGGCTTGAATGATGGCGTCGCCGGCCATATTCGACCGGGCAAAATGTCGGAATTTCTAATAATTTGTTTGTTTATTTGTATTGTTTTCTCCAAAAAATGTGAAAAAATAGATATTAAATTCTAACGAAAGGAGTGCACTATGCGCAAAACTATTAGTATCGCCGCACTGGTCCTTTTCACCGCCGGTATGGCGTTCGCCGCCGGAGAACAGGAAGGATCGGGCGCCGCCGGTTCGGAACCAGTAGAACTGATTTGGTGGATGCCCGGTTCGGGTGAAGACAGCAACTATTCCTGGACCACAATCAAAGACA
>CAZJBZ010000381.1:0-4406 GCA_964543975.1 uncultured Spirochaetales bacterium | reverse complement strand
GACGACCAGGGATTTTTACGGATGGCGGTGCGGTCCATGCTCGTACAGGAGCCGGACTGTATTACGCTTGTGGATACCGGTTTCGGCGATGAGGGTGACGAGGAAAGAACAAAAGGAATCGTGCCGCTGCTTGCCGATGCGGGGGTAGCGCCGGAACAAGTCGACAAAGTGATCATTACTCATGCCCACGGCGACCATTTTTGGGGCAATACACAGTTTAAAAACGGAGGGTGGAAGCCGGCCTTTCCCAAAGCCGAGTACATAATCCAAAAAGCCGATCTGGATATGATTCGTAGCACGGAACCTGGCCAATACAAACAGTGTTTTGTTCCGCTGGAAGAAAAAGGAATGGTCCGGTTGATCGAGGGTGATGAGCAGATAACCGCCAATGTTACCTGTCTTTTTACTCCGGGCCACACGCCGGGACATCAGGCGGTGCTTGTGTCGGAAAGCTCACAGGCCCGTGACGCGTCGACGGAAAATGCAGGGGCTGCCGACCAAGCGGCTGCCGTCTTCCTCGGTGACCTGGCCGTTCATCGGAAAAACTTCGAGCATCCGGAATGGGGGCCGGACTGGGCATGGTCGCGGGAAAAAGATCTGGAAAGCCGGAAGATGATTGCTCGGCGGGCTGTCTCGGGAAATTGGATTCTGATTGCCGGTCACGATCTTGAGCAGCCGTTGTTCCGGCTTGAAGCGGTCGCGGGCAAAGAGCAGCAGCAAGCAGGCGCGCGCGAGGCAAAACCGGTGTACGAAGAGCGTCCCCAGAAACCGGAGAGTACGGCAAGCTATAAAGCAGTCCCCCTGGAACCGTGATCCGGGCTGCCGCCCCGTAATCTTACAAGGCCCGGATCCGTATATTTCGATAAGCCACCGGTCCGTGATCTCCCTGCAGCATTATCGGACCTGTCGGCTGTTCGGGACCGGGCATCGATGCGCGGGTGGGCCTGTCGTGCCATCGTCGTGATCCTGTCGTGGTAAGCTTCAATCACAAAGAGCGGGTTTTGTATTCCTTTAAAGTAATTCCCTTGTTCTTCTTGTAGAATTTTGAAAAATAGAGGGGATCTTTGAATCCCATGTTCAATGCCAACTCCTTGACGCTGAGCTGAGGATTATTTTCCAGTTGTTTTTCGGTGGCATCCACGATTATCTCCGATTGTACTTGTTTGAAACTTTTTCCGAATTTTTCTTGGAAAAGATGGGAAAGACGCGATTCGCTTTTACCGATTAGCTCCGCGGCTTCGGAAAGGGAAAGCTGATAATTATGATTTGTCTTCATATGGGAGATAATCGGCTGTAAAGGAGTGCTGTTCTTAATTTCTATAAGATTGTTTTGTATGATCAGCTTTGACATCAAGAAAAATAACTGAGTAATATGTTCTACCTCCCGTTGACGAAAATAGGGAAGGTTTATAAACTGCTTACTTAAATCGGCGGATTCATTTTCTAAATGCCATTTATGAGAGAGAGCGGCCGGTACTTCCGTTATTTGTCGGAATTGCCCTACCTGAAGAAACCCTTTCATAATGCCGTCCTGAAATAACGGTTCCACCACGTTGATCAAACCGCCGTGGCAGGTGTACTGTACCGTTTGCCTGTTCTTTTCCGCCTCCTCCCTTTTCCTTTTTTCCAAATCCAGGCATATTTTCTCCAACTGCAATTTTTTGCGAATGAGGTGACAATAATCGTTGGATGGAACGTTGGAGGTGTCTATTGTCTTATCACCGTCCGGTGTGATGTAAGCAATCGAGACATGGAAAAGTTTGTTGAAATGAAGGAAAAGGTCCTCTACTGTAGAACGAATGTCGGTTTCCAGATGATAGTTCATTGCTGATGAGTAGCACAATACGACGTTTTTGTCTATATTTATAGCAAGAAATTGCATAGGTTCCTCGATGAATCCGTGTGATAATAAGCGACAATGTGGAGCGGATATGCCGGTATCAAAAAATAGAATGAAACATGTTTTAACTGAAATTACCGATTACTTAGAAAATCGATTGATACCGTTTTGGTTGGCGAATGGGATCGATACCGAATATGGAGGTTATTTAACCGCATTTACCGCGGACGGCGAACCTTCGGATGTAACCGATAAATTAATTGTAAGCCAATCGAGAATGATCTGGTCTTTGATCAGTTTTTATTCGAAATATCCTAGCAATAAAAAATTGTATAAAGAAGCCCGTCAAGGACTGGATTTTTTCATATCCCACTTTTGGGACCATGAGTACGGCGGTTGGTTTTGGAAAGTATCCAGAACCGGTGTTGTGGTTGACGATGGAAAGGTACTTTATGGTCAGAGTTTTGCTCTTTATGCATTGTCGACCTATTATGTTGTTACTAAAGAGAATATTGCATTGGAATACGCCTCTAAAACGTTCGATACGCTGCAAAAATATGCCACAGATACATTAAACGGCGGCTATTACGAAAATTTCGAGCGGGACTGGACCCTCTGTGAAGCGGGTTTCGCAGGAGGAGAACGCAAGACATTAGACATCCATCTCCATTTTATGGAAGCAGTTACCGTTTTAGTCCAGGCACAAGAAAACAAGGTACACAAGCGTAAACTGGAAGAACTGATACTCTTGATCCTTGAAAAGATGATGAATAAGAAAGACGGATGTGTTTTTAACCAGTTTGATCCTGCTTTTAATCCTATACCGGCAATTTATGTAAAACGAACATGGAACGCTGAACGCGAACGGGGAGGTGTGGTTAGACCCCCTGCCGATGCAACCGCATATGGATACAACATCGAGTTGGCATGGCTACTCAATCGGGCCGGAGAAGTGTTGGGGAAACCGGATGATTTCTATAATGCTATTACTAAAAAGCTGGTCGACTATACGTTGAAGTACGGTTTTGATCATACCTACGGGGGCCTTTTTCGAGACGGAACTCATGACGGTATCGTTTTGAGATACGATAAAGATTTTTGGCAGAGCAGTGAAGCCATGATTGGCCTTTTGGATGCTTTTGAGCGGACACGTATGGCAAAGTACATGGAGGCATTCTATCTCACCTGGGATTTTGCGCGAAAATGTTTTATCAATCCTAAAACAGGTGAGTGGTACCAACTCGTTTCACGGGAAGGCAGCGTCATTATTGATGAATTAAATATGTGGCGTTCGGCTTTCCATGTCGGCCGTTCCATGATGGAGTGCAGAGATAGATTACAGCGCATCGTTAACTTGGAAAACGGCTTAACGGACCATTAATAGGTAAAATTATGCTGTTTTTTCCCTATTTTTCTAAAAAATGGCACGCTCTACCGATTTTCTATAATCATAAATCCAAAGACAGCATTAAAATACAAAAAAACGACAATATTTTGCATTTATTATCTTCAATAGCATGTTATGATGGTATAAATCACGATAAAACGTGAAAATTGTATGCTAAAAGGAGTATTAGAATGAAAAGAGTATTCATGTTTGCAGTAGTAGCGCTCTTTCTGCTGGGAACTGTTTTTCCAGCTTTTAGTGCGGGAGAGCAAGAAGGTAAAGCGGGTGCGGGGAAAACCGAACAGGCTTCCATCCATGTGGCATTACAGAAACATCCCGCAACAGATGCCTTAAAGCAATTGTTACCGGAATTTGAAGATGCTACCGGGATTGATGTCGAATTGGAAGACATTCCTCAGGACCAATTGAACGCAAAGGTAGAATTGGCTTTAGCATCCGAATCGGATGAATACGATGTTGTTATGCTGGGCCACATGCTTGTACCTCAATATCAGCGTCCGGGATGGATTGTTTCTTTGACCGATTTCATAGAAGATCCCGATATGACGGACCCCGATTCATTTCAATATAATGATATTCTGCAAGGTTTCGTTAATGCCGCCTCCGTAGATGGTGAATTATACGCAATGCCGTTCTACGGTGAAAGTACAATGCTTATGTATAATAAGGATATGTTTAAAGAAGCAGGCTTCAGCGGACCACCTAAAACAATGGAAGAGTTGGAAATGTATGCGCAGAAGCTTACTAAAAAAGATCAAAATCAATACGGCATTGCAATGAGGGGGCGTCGAGGAATAAACTGGTATCCGTGGTCCGGCTTCTGTTACGGTTTCGGAGGCAGTTGGCTGGATGAGAACGGCAAACCGGCGTTGACGCAACCTGAAGTTATCGAAGCTACCGAGTTTTTTGCAAAACTGATTAGTGAATACGGACCTCCCGGGGCCGCAAACTTTACCTGGAACGATGTTCAGGTTTCCATGCAGCAGGGGTCCGCGGCTATGATTATCGATGCGACCAATTTCGGCCCGCGTCTTGAAGATCCGGAAGAATCAACTGTTGTTGGTAAGGTCGGTTATGCGATGGTACCGGAAGGGCCGGCGGGGCGTTATCCGAGTATTTATTCCGCATGCATTGCAATACCCAGTTATTCTCAAGAGA
>CAZJBZ010000380.1:0-4409 GCA_964543975.1 uncultured Spirochaetales bacterium | reverse complement strand
GTTATCATAGTTGTAATGGGGCGGTCCCGATCGAAGTTCCGTTCCGTTTTCATCAGTCTTCCAGAAAAGCGCCTTTGGGTCGGCCGGACACGCCGTAACGCAAACACCGCACCGGATGCATTTCTTGGAATCGATTTTCGGTTTCGGTACCAGAAAATTCGCTTCCAGCTTAAACGCTCCGCCCTCGCGAAACGGGCGAAGTGGAGAACGATCGATAACGAACGAAGGTTTTGTAAAGCGATCGAGCGAATCACCTACCAGCTCAATCTCATCCTCTTTCCACGTTCCCGCACCCTGTTCACCGCCGAATCGTATCGTCGGAATAAAATCAGGTTGAATATTGATCATTCTGCAAACGGTGGCATCCAATGCGATAGGATCGGCGGACAGCAGGACCACACCCATGGGGCAGGGATTGCCGCCTCTCGGACCGTTTCCGTCCATACCGATAATTCCGTCCATGATATAAAGCCTGGGAGAGACGATACGATTAACAGCCAAAAGCATCTTGGCAAAATCGTTGGCATCGGGAAAAACGACATGAAACCGGGCTTTTGTCAGTCCGGGAACGCATCCAAATTGATTTTTAACGCCCCCCGTCAACTTTTCCAATCCGTGTGTTTTCAATTTCGGCAGACTGATGACGCCGTCGCTTTCCAAAACACCGACGGCAATCGGTACTTTCGTGAGCAGGTCACTGCCTTCAACAGGGATGTCCCTTCCGTTTTGAAAATCAGCGAACTCGATTCCCATTTCTTCGGCCACCTCATGAAGACCGGCCCGTTTTGCCGCCCCTATCGGGGAGCCGAATCCCGGATGGTCGCCGTAAACCACCGTGGCACCTGACTTTTTAAATGTCGAAACAACCGCGCGAAAAAAAACAGGGTGAGTATTGGAATATTTTTCCGGCGGATCACCGAACAATAGATTCGGTTTAAGAAGGATTTTCTCCCCATTTTTCGCGAAAACGTCAAGGCCGCCCAACAGTTCGATCCCGCGTTCTATGGCGGTGTCTACGGCCGGCTGATCGTACTCCGAGCAAGCTACAAGTGCTACTTTTGACATAGGGACCAGGATATACGATGAAAGCTTCTCTGTACAGACATTCCGGCAATTCGAAATGTGAACGATTGCATCGACGGTCCTTAGTACCTAAAACCACTATTTTGAAAGAAGTTCGATCTTTAAACATCTTTTCCTTCCAAGCATTTACCACATCGCGTGGCTATTGCTCAGAAACGTCGCAGAAATTATACTATCGGCAATGAATAATCAACAATACCTCCTTTTGATTAATGACGATATCAAGAAATACATTTTAACATTGAAACGAAACGAGCGGAACCGTATTCGTGAAAAACTCGACTTTCTCGCGAACGGTCTCTGGGACTCCGGCTTGGTAGTTAAAAAACTGAAAGGTATTTCGGAGAAAGTCGTTTTCGAAGCGCGGGTATCCCGGGGGGACCGGCTCTTATTTACTCTCGGCACGGTAGAAAAGAATACGACCGGGGTATATGTGTGGGGAGTCATCAAACATGACGATATTTCGAAAACCGCCCGGAATATCATGCCCGAAAACGCGCCCTTCCTGAAGTTCGAGCCGGTTTCTACGGAGGATTATGAAGAGCTCATTATCGAAGAGCTTCCTTCCACCTACTATTCCCAAGAGAACATAGAAGAAAAAACGACGGAAGATTCAGGCCCTCAAAAATGGTACGCCGTCTCGGAAGAAGAATGGCGGCGGATCATGCTTTATTCGGGTAAAGACGATTTTGAGATATTTCTCTATCTTACATCGAAACAAGAGGAAGTACTCGCGACAGAGCCGCCTTTATTGATTTCCGGGACCGCGGGAAGCGGGAAAACAACGATATCGGTCTATTTCCTTTTAAAAGAAGAATATCGTGATAAAAGGAAACTTTTTCTTACCTACAGTCCTTTTCTACAACGTTTTTCTCGACGAATATACGACGGCTTAATTTTCGAACGGGAGGGGGGGGGAAACACCGTGCCTCCCGATTTCACCGTATTCAAAGACCTCCTCTATTCCGTTACCGAACAAAGCGAACGCCTCTTTTCCCGTACGAAAGAGGCGGGTTTCGCCGATTTCCAACGTTTTTTTCGCTATCACTCCTTAAGCAACACATACGACGCGGAGCTGATTTGGGAAGAGATCCGTTCGATCATCAAGGGGGCGAAACCTTCATTGAGTCTTCAGCGTTACCGGACACTCGCTGAGGCGTTTCTCAAGGGGGACAGAGGGACTGATCGCCTTCATGAACTCAAGCACTTTCTCAACGGACTAAAAAACCTTGAATTGATAAAAAAAGTTGAGAATATAATCGGGAAAAAGACTGTTTTTGATACTTTTGAAGGGTTCGTGCGGAGTTTCGACGAAGAAAGCCGTAGTACGGACCGGAAGCAACAGGAGTTCGTCCTCTCCGCGGTCGGTAACATCCTGGAGAAAAAGGAAAGCGCGCTTACCCGGCCGATGCTTACCTACCAGGAGTATCTGCATCTGGGCAAAAAACGGGCCCCCAATTTTATATTCGACCGAAAAGATGTCTACGGCATCGCCGAATATTATCAGGAAAAGTTGTCGGAATCGGACATGTTCGATGAAATCGACCTGACGAAAGAGGCGGCACGGTGTATGGAGGCCGCCGGTAAGGAAACACGATACGATGTCGTCGTCTGTGACGAGATTCAAGATTTTTGCGATGTGCAGATCGGCCTTCTCTTTAACCTTGTAAAAGATTACCGTCATCTTGTTTTCACCGGTGACACCAAACAAATCATCAATCCGAGCGGTTTCCGCTGGGAAGAGGTCAAAAAACGGTTTTATGAAAACGGCTCCCGAGTTCCTCCGCTTTACACGCTTACTATGAACTTCCGGTGCATCGGCAATATCGTCCGGCTCGGAAACGCGCTCCTCGATGTAAAGCGGGATTTGGTCGGCTTAACGGCATCGGAATACAGGGAGAACTGGAAGTTCGCCGGACGACCTCCCTTCCTGTTCCGGGGAATACCCGAAGAAAAGGTGTTGGAAAAAATTCGCCTCATCGGGGCCGGTCGGATCATTCTGGTCAGGAACGCATCGGAGCAAAAAAAACTCAAAAAACAGTTGGGTACGGAGCTTGTTTTTACGGTACACGACGCGAAGGGCCTCGAATTCGATACGGTTTGTTTATGGAAGTTCGTCTCCGGAAAACGGGCAACGGACGTATGGCGAAAGATCGGAAAGGGAAACCATATCGAACGGGAACATTTCCCCCATATCAGACATGAATTGAATCTCCTCTATGTCGCGGTCACCCGGGCACGGAACACACTTATTATTTACGACGGTGAAACATCATCATCCGTATGGGAGATGGAGCAGCTGCACAATCACGTTCACCACAGCAGTGAACCGGCGGCCCTCGCACAGGCATGGGAAAAAATCTCTTCTCCGGAGGAGTGGGAACAACAGGCACGCTATTTCTATGAGCGGGAACATTACGGCCCGGCAGCGGAATGTTATAAAAACGCCGGCAACATGAAGATGAAAGAACTCGCGGAGGCTTATTCTCACGCGAATAAACACCGTTACAACGAGGCCGCGAAACTCTTCCTCAAGCACGGCATGGAAATTTCGGCCGCGGAACTCTTCGAAGCCGCCGGACAATTCCGTGAAGCCCTTTCAATTTGGAAGCGGCAGGGAGAAGCGACACTTCGTAAGCAAAAAATCGACGGCAGGACACACATCATTCGATGTGAAACACAGCTTTACGAAAAAGAAGGAAATTTCAGAAAGGCGGCGGAAGGGTATCTGACTCTCGGCGAGAAAGAAAACGCGGTAAAATGTTGGGAGAAGAGTGGTGATTACAGGAAGGTCGCCGAATACGCTTTGTCCCGCAAACAGTATACCGAGGCGGCCTTCTACTACGAGAAAGCCGTTGATTACTCGCAAGCCGCCCGATGCTATAACAAAGCCGGAAAGCGGAAGAAAGCCGCGGAGTACTTTTTTAGGGGCGGCGATTACACGAACGCGGCGGCCATGTTCAAGAACTTGAAAAACGAAGAGATGCTTCTTCGGTGTTATTTTAAGGCTGAGGACCACTATCAAGCCGGGAAACTGCTCAGGAAACGGAAAGAACACGATGAGGCCGTCGAGGCATTCCGGCGTTTCGCCGATGATAAAGAAGAAAACCGGGCGTTCCTGCTCACAGAGGCCGAAAAATACGAGAAAAACCGGAAACTATGGTCCGCCCTCCGCTACGCGGCGCTTTCCATGCCGGAAAAGGCGGCGGATTTGTTTTTTTCCTCAAAAGAGTACCGTCTTGCTCTTAATGAAGCACAAGAGGCCGGTAATACGGATATGTGTATCGAATGTCACGTAAAAATGGACCAAATGTATGAAGCGGCGG
>CAZJBZ010000379.1:0-4433 GCA_964543975.1 uncultured Spirochaetales bacterium | reverse complement strand
TGGCTCTTGGGCATCACCCTGCTCTTCAGCTGGATGAGTTTGGTAGGGGTAGTGCGGGCCGAGTTCCTCAGGGCCAGGAACTTCGAGTATGTACAGGCGGCCAAGTCGCTGGGGCAGAAGGATGTGAACATCATGTTTACCCATATCCTTCCCAATGCCATGGTGGCCACGTTGACCTTTATGCCGTTTATCTTGGGCGGCTCAATTACCACTCTCACTTCACTCGATTTCTTAGGGTTCGGGCTGCCGGTCGGTTCTCCTTCGTTAGGAGAGCTTCTTGCTCAAGGGAAGGCCAACCTCCAGGCGCCGTGGCTGGGCATCACCGCTTTCGTGGTGCTGGGTTCGATGCTCACCCTCCTGGTTTTTGTGGGAGAAGCGGTGCGCGACGCCTTCGACCCGAGGAGGGCATCATGAAAAACACCCGCGCCGGCAAGGGGAACCGAGAAAACGCCCCGCTTGTCTCCATTCATGGACTGCGGCTGGCTTTCCGCCACGGAGAAGAGCTGCGGGAAGTGATCCACGGTGTCGATCTTGATATTCTCCACGATGAGACACTCGCCTTGGTTGGAGAGAGCGGATCGGGAAAGACCGTGACCGCCGCTTCGATCTTGAGGCTGCTTCCCGCACATCAGGTCGCCTATCCCGGGGGTGAGATCATCTTCGAAGGGAAAGATCTTCTCGGCTCTCGAGAAGAAGAGCTCTTACGCATCCGGGGTAACGACATCGGCATGATCTTTCAGGAGCCGATGAGCTCCCTCAACCCCCTCCATACAATCGAAAAACAGATCGCGGAAACTCTCTTCATCCACAAAGGTCTTTCGCTCGATGAGGCGCGCCCCACCGTTCTGGAGTGGCTCGAGATGGCGGGAATTCGTAATCCGGAGGAGCGGATGAAGTCGTTTCCCCACCAGCTTTCAGGCGGTGAGCGCCAGCGGGTGATGATTGCCATGGCACTTATCAACAGGCCGAAGCTCCTGATAGCGGATGAACCGACAACCTCCCTCGACGTCACCATCCAGGACCAAATCCTCCGGCTGATAAAGCGGCTTAAAGGGGAGCTGGAGATGGCGGTACTGTTCATAACCCACGATTTGGGGATTGTCCGGCGGATTGCCGACCGGGTGGCGGTCATGCGCGACGGACACCTGGTAGAAACGAACGAAACCGAAGAGCTCTTCAGCCGGCCGTCTCACCGGTACACCCGTGAATTGATAGAGTCCGAATTGACCGAGGAGCCTCCTCAGTCCGACCCCGATGCTGAAAAACTGCTTGCACTCAACGATGTCAGAGTGTGGTTTCCCATACAGCGCGGTTTTTTCCGACGCACAAAAGGGTATGTGAAGGCGGTTGACGGTGTTACCGTGGAAGTACGGCGGGGACATACGTTGGGAGTGGTAGGAGAGAGCGGTTCGGGCAAGACCACCTTGGGCCGTGCTGTGCTCCGGCTGGAAAGCAGCGAAGGGGAAATTCTCTTTCAAGACACGCCGCTCCATACCTACGGAGACAATGAGATGCGTCCCTTTCGCCGTTCGATGCAGTTCATCTTCCAGGACCCCTACGGCAGTCTGTCTCCCAGACTTTCGGTAGAGAAAATAATCGGCGAGGGGCTGGAAATACATAACATCGGGACACCCGAGGAGCGGGAGCGGATGGTGATCGCGGCCATGGAGGAGGTGGGGCTGGACCCGGAGACCAGGTACCGTTATCCCAACGAGTTCTCCGGGGGGCAGCGCCAGCGGATTTCGATCGCCCGTGCCCTCGTCCTCAAACCGGATTTCATCATCTTCGATGAACCGACCTCCTCCTTGGACCGTTCCATCCAGTTTCAGGTTATCGAGCTGCTAAAGGAGCTGCAGCAGAAGTACAACCTCACCTACATCTTCATAAGCCACGACCTTAAAGTGGTTAAAAGTCTTTGCCATGAGATCATCATCATGAAGGACGGCAAAATCGTGGAAAGCGGTCCGGCCCGCGAGATTTTCGAACAGCCGCGGGAAGCGTACACGAAAGAACTCCTCCGCACGGCTTTCTCGGAGAGCAGGATATAGTCTTGAATCGAAAGCAATTATAATGTAAGAATTGTGTTTATAAGCTTTACAATATGTTTTTGATTATCGGTCCCACAATCCTTGATATGCTCATTGCTAAGTCCGACTCGTTACCTGTTGTCTGCGGTGATGAGTTTACGCAGAGCAGTTTTCTATTTTGTGATAAACCGATAAATAAAACAATGGGAGGAAATGGGGGAAACAGCGCCTGCGCTTTGGCACGATTGGGGGCAAACGTAACACTGTGCAGCTCTATCGGTAAAGATCATTATGGAGATATTCTCTATAGATTTCTGGCTGAAAGCGGAGTAAATGGGGAAGGTGTCGTAAGAAAGGACAATGTTTCCACCTCAACAACAAGCATTGTATCGGACAAAAAACTAAATCGAATCGCGTTTCACTATTCCGGAACATCCTCTTGCTTTTCTAATTTCGATATTAATATGGATTTATGCGATAAATCAACAATTGCACTCATCTCCGGTTATACACTACTGCCGCAACTGCGTCTTGAAGGGATTGAACAGGTTGTTAAACGGTTGAAAGAAAAAAATACTACGATTGCTCTGGACATCGGTCCGGCTGTTAATAATCCGATTACGTTAGAAGAGATTGGGCCGTTTGTCGAGCATATAGACTATCTGCTCTGTAACGAATACGAATTGAAGCACTTTACCGGTTCCCTCTCTTTGGAAGACGGTATGATACTCGTTAAAAGAAGCGGAGTAGACACGGTTATCGTTAAGTGTGGTGATAAAGGGGCCCGTTTTCTTGAAAACACTCAAGGAAGAACAGAAATAATAGAAGGTTTCCGAGTAGATCCCTTTTTAACGGTTGGCGCGGGTGACGCGTTCAATGCCGGTTTTCTCTATTGTATTGGGGATGGTCGCAACCTACAAGAGTCGGTCCGGTTCGCAAACGCGGTAGCGGCGCATGTAATCTCTTCTCGGGAGGGGGTGCTTACGACGCCCTCTGCGAAAGAAATAGAATCGTTTTTATCCTCCCCAGGCAAACTCGGGGTATAACGTCATGCCTCCGTCGACATAGAGTGTAATTCCCTGTACATACTCGGAATCATCGGAAGCAAGCCAAACGGCCGCCCTCCCGCAGTCTTCGATTTCACCGATCCTCTTATACGGTATGAGCCTGACCATCTCCTCGTACGCCTCCGGTGAGTTTAATTTCTCATCGTTCATCGGTGTTCTGATTGCACCGGGGGAGAGCCCGTTTACCCTTATTTTTAGCGGAGCGAGTTCTTGGGCGATGCTTTTCATGAGAAGCATGACACCGCCTTTTGCAGAGGCATAATTAACATGACCTGCCCACGGTATGATATCGTGGACCGAACTGATACAGATTATCTTTCCTAAGGAATATGAAATACGTCTATCGATAGGTCGTGTCTTGAAATGCCTCACTGCTTCACGAGCGCATAGGAACTGGCCGGTCAGGTTAACATCGATGACCCGCTGCCAATCGGCAAGCGACATTTCATCAAAGGAAGCATTCAGCTGTATGCCGGCGTTGTTTATAAGAATATCCACTCTACCGAACGCTTTCACGGCACTCCTAAACATTTCCTTGACCGCGTTCTCTCGTGAAATATCGCCTTGGTGGATAATACAGGAGTGTCCTGTTTCTTGTATTTTTTCAGATACGTTTTTGGCACCCTGTTCATCACTGAAGTAATTGATGAGTACATCCGCGCCGGCTTCCGCTAAAGCGATGGCGATACCTCTGCCGATCCCTTTGCTCGCTCCGGTAACAACGGCTGTCTGTCCGGTGAGTTCTTTCTGTATCGAACGTCTAGGGAGTTCATTCGGCGCCGAATAGTTCTCTTCAGTATCCATTCTTATTTTTCCTTAAATCAGAATTATTCCGCGGGATTAGGGAGCATATAATCACGGATCAAAGCGGAGAGATCGTTGCATCCCTGGATAAACTGCCGCAGTGTTCTGACCGTAGCGCCATAGGCATCAAACTCTTCAGTCGTCATTCCGCCTTCGTCGTAGGCCCGTTTGAAGTCTTTGAACTTTCTGTACAGTTCATCGATTATTTTCTGGTCTACCGGTTTGTCGATTCTATCGATTACCTCGACATCGCTCGCGTTGTAACGGAGCTGCCATTTATAGGGCGGGGAGATGACCACATCGCCGCCGATAAACTCGCTCCAGTGCATATGGTTTCGAAACGCAGCGGATAACAGCCGCAGCCTGTAACCGCGTGATTGAAAGATTTTATACGTTTTTTTAAATGTGGCAACACCTGCCCACTCGAAATAACCGGGATTGGTGATGATATTTTCTTTATCTGCTACAACTTTGAGCCAGTCGTCCAGTCTGCCAACCATGATCGTACAAACCGGACCCATCGAATCGATCTCTT
>CAZJBZ010000378.1:0-4435 GCA_964543975.1 uncultured Spirochaetales bacterium | reverse complement strand
ACTGGTAGTTGTCTCAACTAAGGAAATAGGACCGTGTACAGTAATGCTCTCCGTTTTTACTTGTCCGGTAACCGGGTCTTTCATTGGTATTGCTTTGGTAATTGATTTTCGAGATATGAGCTCCCGCAAAGGATAATCGGCACCTTGGCTTCCTTTCTATTCTCCAATGACGATGAACTTGTGTTTCAGGGCGTTTTCGCCGTAGTAATAGAGGGCCTGGTTAGAGAGATCGCTGATACTTTCACTTGTATTCTACCGGAAGAAACGAGAACCCCAAACGGATTGAAGTTATCGTTTTGTCTATAGTCCCTTCTATCCGACCCACAAGCGCTATGTATCTATACCGGTGCCGTTAGGCACGACCTGGGAAGCGTGCTCCGACCGTCTCTTGCTGCCCGGTCTTGCTCCCTGCATATTTAGCAGAACGAATATGCATTGTGCAATTCTATTTATTTTGATTATTATAAGAGTATGGAAACCATGTCAAAGAACGATATTCTAAAACTAAGTGTCTCTGAACGGATTCGATTGGTCGAAGATATTTGGGACAGTATTCGGGAAGTACCGGAGGCGGTGGAGTTAACAGAGGAAGAGAAGGCGGAACTCGATAGACGGCTGGAAGCATACCATAGCGATCCTCATGCCGGTTCACCCTGGGCGCTGGTAAAAGAACGAATACAGCATGGTGCATAGATCGCTTGAAATTATCGTCCGGCCCGAAGCGGAAGAAGACATACGAGAAGCCTATCAGTATTATGAAGAATGTTCGGTAGGATTAGGAGCGGATTTTCTGATATCGGTTGACGCTATACTGTCACGCATTCATAGACATCCAGGGTTATTCCAGAAAATACACAAAAATCTCCGCCGGGGATTGCTTGAACGCTTCCCTTATGGTGTGTTTTATCTTGCTGAAAAAGACCGGCTAGTTGTTATTGCAGTCTTGGATTGTAGACGGAACCGAAAACATGGCGAGAGCGAGTGTGACTCCTCTTATACCGGCTGTTGGGGAGCAAGTGGTTTGTTATCCTACCGTTTTAAGTTCTTCTCGAAGAATGCGTCTTAGAGTGCTTTCGTCAACCGGAGCATTTGCTCTCCCCAGGTATTCCCGAAGTGCTTCGTTGATCATTGTTTGGTAGCCTTTCCCAGACTGCTCAGATCGACTGCGAAATTCTTCAAGAATGTCATCATCAATATAGATGGTAATCCGGGTTTTTCCCTTTTGAGGAGCTACAGCGCCTCTTTTCGCTTTACTAAAATCATATTCCTTCTTCATAATTTTTCCTTTCTTGTCTTGTCACAGGACGTGTGGATATTATTCGAATATTTTCTCCACGATAGGCATAGATAACAACAATGATCCTGCTGTTTGAGCTACTACCCATGGTAACAAAACGTTGTTCACCTTGAGCTCTTGTATCTTCAATAGTAAGTGCGTTAGGATAAAATAAAACGGCTTCAACATCAGAGAAATAAACACCATGTTTCGTATAATTCAATCGAGCTTTATTTGGAACCTATTCAATTTCGATAGGAATAGTATATACATATTTTATACATATAACAAGTGATTTTTAATTTTCCTACCGGTTGTTGTGCGCCGTCGTGTCCTCGTCGTGCTTTGTCGTGGCATCGTCATGGTGAATTGCAATCCGTGGTTCTGTTTCGTGTTTACCGGTTCGCTTATACAGGAACACTTATCCAATCTGGTAATGAACAGGTCTATATCTCGGCGGGGGGATAAGCATATCGGCTTCTTCAGCTACATATGCTTCATCTTCATCACTATAAAAAATACTGATTTAATAATCTTTCACTTTTTACTTTCCAGCGTTAATCCATATTTTTCTTTCCTTTAAGGATCTTTTGGAATAGCTTATCCGGATTCATATTTATACGTATGTGTTAAGATTATATTGAAAAACATGCCAGTATGGGAACAGTGTATACGATAATATAAAAGAAATAACAAGTGCCCCTACAAAACCAGCAATTCGAAAAGTAAGCTGTTGGAATTCGAAATATGAACGGATTGTATAGGTGTTAGACCGTAAATTTGATGATTTTCCCTTGGAAAGCACCTCTATGTAGAAAAAATCGTCATCAAATTTTCGGTCTTTAGAACTTTCACTGTGAATTTAGTTCACATTTCGAATTCCTGCTACAAAACACTTTGATAGTAACTGATAGTACTATCAAAACTCCAAAAAGCCCCTTTCCAAAAAGTCTATTTAAGCCTCACTGATCAATCCGGCTTCACTATGTCGCCGGAAGTCGGCATCTGGTCGGCAAGATCAATGAATTCTGTTGTATTGCGGTCGATGCTATCGGTTAACATATTCGGACCACGGGGTGATGTTTTGTATGTGCGGACCTAATGTGCGTTCCGCTATTTCCGTGTCATACGCGGCTTGGGCGTGAAGCCAATACCTGTTGTGTCGTGTCCCGTGGTGTTCCTGTCGTGGTTCAATATTCTCCGCTGCTGATAAGGGCAGATCCTCCCAGGGCAGGTAATTGATAATAACACAAGACGGTTTTTTATGGTGGTTGTCGTGATTACCCGGTTTTCTCGAAACAGCTATCCATGATCATCCGCAGAATGTTTCCGAATACCTCAATTCGGAACGGTAGCCGACTGCCGAAGAGGCATCGGTCATATAAACTGAAGTCGAGGATACTATCTGCTTCGTGGTCTTTTTTCGGTTGGTCCGGCGGTAACGAATGTTGACATTTGAATCCTTATCGATTAGCTTAAGATTACTATAAAACTAAGAAGGGGGAATTTTTATGAATATCGGTCTAAAAAGATTATTATCTGCGACTGCGTTCCTTATTTTGGGTACTGCTTTCTGTTTCGCAGGCGGTCAAGAAGAGGTTGAACCTGTTGTTGATGATTCCGGGTATACGGTTGTCTCTTCGGACGAAGTTGAACTGAGGTGGCTGGTGGAGGGCAGCTCAGTGAAGTTTATCGTCCAAGCTCCGACCACCGGGTGGGTCGCGGTCGGATTCGACCCTTCACAAGGGATGAAAGACGCAAACTTTATCATGGGCTACGTTGAGGACGGCACTGCATCTGTTGCCGATCATTTTGGGAACGGCGCACTCAGCCATATAAACGATAAAGAGTTGGGCGGTTCGGATGATATTATTGAGTTTTCCGGTACGGAAACCGACGGAACAACGGAAATAAACTTTACCATCCCTCTCGATTCGGGCGATTCTTACGACGCGCCTCTCAGGAAAGGCGAGGAACATGTTATTTTGATAGCCTACGGCCCGAACAATGCGGATAATTTTACTTCGAAACACAGCAAACGGATGAGTTTTCCGATAACTTTGTGATGTAATCGAATCCCGTTTTATGCAGTTGTCGTGGTTTCCCTCACTCCAGCCAATTTTCCAAGGATAGTGTTTTTACATTTGCGAACTCTTTTTGATTATTTGTTACTAAGATCCCGTCATTGGAGAGAACGATTGAAGCGATAAGAAGATCGTTTGGACCAATTATTCGGCCGGCAGTTTCTAATTCATTCCGAATTGTTGCATAGGTTTCAACATCACCATCCGTGAACGGTATAATTTCAAATGGTAACAAAAACTCGAGAATTTTTTCTCTATTTTCAGCCCGTTTTTTACTCTTTTCCGCCCCATATAATAATTCAGCCTTTGTTACAACCGGTATCTTTATTTCATCCGGATGTTTCGACAAGAGATTTGTTTTTATTGCACGATTTTTGCCTTTCAAATAATAGACACATATGTTGGTGTCCAAGAAATATTTCATATCTGTTCTCGAGGTGCATCTTGAGTGTAATCCATATCCGGCGGAGCGCAAAACGTATCATCATCAATTGAACCGAATAAGAGATCATAATTCCGGGGCCATTCCGTATGCATCGATTCACGCAATTTATTAACGACATATTTAGATATCGATATATTTTCGATTTTCGCCGCCAGCTCGACCTGTTTTAATGTCTTCTCATCGATATATAATGATATTTGGGGCACCACTCTCTCCTTATACAAGTATATTATAAATTATACTTGTATAAAATGTATTGTCAATCGCTGGTTTCCCTCACTCCGACCGAAACGGCATCTCCCCACAGATAGACGGCGGGCATTTCCGGATAGCTGTCTGCCTCGGAGAGCAGATAGACATGAACATACCTGTTCCCCGGATCCACGATCCAGTATTCCGGGACACCCCTTCGGTGTCAGTTTCTTCTTGTCACAGACTACAGATATGTCCGGCTGAACAACCGTATCGATTTCATCTTCCGCCTGTGATGGACCCTGTGGAAGAAGGACATCAAAAGGTGCAACATATAGTTCACATCCGGTTTCGTTTACAAAGGGGATTATTTGAGCCATCAGTTGGGTGATTATTTTTTGATGGTACCGACCAGGGGCGGGACTCATGTTCCATGCC